>URZO01000026.1 GCA_900552465.1 uncultured Parabacteroides sp.
AACGCCGATGTCGAGAAATTCTCCATAAAAATTAAGAACAGCACCGGCACCACCAACGTCATCCGCCACAACACATTATTGCTACAACACTCCTCCGTCTGTTCAAAAGCAATCGCACGGGCACAGTACATAATAATCCCCAATTTCGCCATTTCCGAAGGCTGGAACGTGAACCCGATTCCCGGAATCGTCACCCAACGCCCCGCATCATTCAACGTAGTACCCGCAAACTTCGCCCACAACAGAAATATCAACGACATCCCCAGTACGATCTTGGCAAACGAAAGGAAATACTTGTAGTGAAACGACTGCAATGTCAGAATCACCACCATACACCCGAACATCAAAAACAACTGCTTAATCAAATAATAACTGGTATTCCCTCCCCGCACACGAAACGCCAGACTCCCCGTCGAAGAATACACCACGATCAACGAGGCCAGCATCAACCCGATGACCACGTACCACAACGTCCGATCCCCCTTAAATACCACCTTATTCTTTAGATTCAACATACTGATTTCTCGATTTATGATTAAGTGATTCCAGCCGCACAAAATCAACGTTTTTTATCTTTCAACTTTTAGTTTTTATCTTTTAGTTTTTAACTTTTTCACCTTCTCCTTAAACATCTCCCCTCTATTCTCGTAATTCTTAAACAAGTCAAAACTAGCGCAACAAGGAGAAAGCAGGACTACATCCCCCTTCTCAGCCCGGCGATAAGCCACGTTCATCGTCTCATCCAGACTATGAGTATCCACCACCTCGCAGATCGGTGAGAACGCCTTAATCAACTTCTTATTATCCACTCCCATACAAATCAACAACTTCACCTTCTCCTTCACCAAATCAAACAACACGCTGTAATCATTTCCTTTATCTGTTCCTCCCGCAATCCACACCACCGGAACGTGCATACTATCCAAAGCATACCAAGCCGAATCCACGTTTGTTGCCTTTGAATCATTAATATAAGTAACTCCATTCACCACATCCACCGTCTCCAAACGATGTTCCACCTGCGGGAATGTTGTCAATCCCTTCCTCAAATCCTCATCACTCACCCCAGTCTTCAAAGCAGCTAGTATTGCCGCCATAGTGTTATACACATTATGTCGTCCTTGAATCGTGACCTCCTGTTTGGCAATCCGGAACTCCCGATCTCTCCAACGGGCCACCACCGTATCCCCATCCATATAAGCATTTACCCCGGTGCAATTCGAATAAGTAAACCCGACTGCCTCCGGCAAAACATCCCCCTGTTCCACTCTCTCCCGCACAACCTCGCAATCATAACCATATATAAATAAATCCTCCTTCCGCATATTATTCAATATCCGGAACTTCGAATTCGCATAATTCTCAAATTTATAATCATACCGATCCAAATGGTCCGGTGTAATATTTGTCAATATGGCCGTGTCACAACGAAACTGGAACATTCCGTCCAACTGGAAACTCGACAATTCCACCACGTAAAACCGGTGTAAATCATCAGCCACCTGTGCCGCCAGACTATTTCCCACGTTTCCGGCCAGTCCCACGTCATACCCGGCTTTCTCCAATATATGATACAACAACAATGTCGTTGTCGTCTTCCCATTACTTCCCGTAATACAATACATCTTCGCATCCGTGTACCGTCCCGCAAACTCAATCTCGGAAATCACCTCGATTCCTTTCTCCCTCAGCCCCACAATCATCGGCAATTTATCCGGGATACCCGGACTTTTCACCACCAAATCCGCAGAGAAAATACGTTCTTCCGAGTGTTGTCCCTCTTCATACTCCACCCCCAATTCCTCCAACACACGCTTATACTTGTCGGCCAACTTCCCCTTGTCCGACAAAAAAACCTCATACCCCAACTTCTTTCCTAACTTGGCAGCTCCCGCCCCACTTTCTCCTCCGCCTAAAATAACCAAACGTTTCATCATTTTAGATTTTAAATTTCTTCTTATCGTATCTTCAACGTCACAATCGTTATCACCGCCAACGCAATTCCCACGATCCAGAACCGGGTCACGATCTTCGGTTCCGGAATACCCTTCTTTTGGAAATGGTGATGTAACGGGGACATCAGGAATATCCGTCGTCCCTCCCCGAACTTTTTCTTTGTATATTTAAAATAACTGACCTGCATCATCACCGACAAATTCTCCACGAGGAAAATACCACACAGAATAGGGATCAGCAACTCCTTATGAATCATGATTGCAAACACGGCAATAATTCCCCCCAGCGACAAACTCCCCGTATCCCCCATAAACACTTGAGCCGGGAACGAGTTATACCACAGGAACCCGATCGTCGCCCCGATAAACGCAGCAATAAACACCACCAGCTCACCCGAATGTGGAATATACATGATATTCAAGTAATCCGCATACACCATATTACCCGACACGTACGCCAGAATACCCAGTGTCGCTCCTACGATAGCCGAAGTCCCCGTTGCCAAACCGTCCAACCCATCCGTCAGATTCGCCCCGTTCGACACCGCTGTAACAATCACGATCGTGATAATAATAAACACGATCCAACCGATCTCCTCGGCATAGTCCCCAAAAAGCGCCCCGAACCAAGCGTAATCAAACTCGTTATTCTTGAAAAAAGGAATCGTCGTCTTGGTCGATTTAATATCTTTCGTCAGAACCGTCTGGCTATTCTCGGACACAAACCCCTCATCTACAGTGCTGGTTACCACCCCGACTTCCGAAATGGAAACCTTCTCCCGGATCAGCACGTCATCGCTCACGTAAAGAGTTACCCCCACAATCAGCCCCAGACCCACTTGTCCGATCACCTTGAAACGTCCCTTCAACCCCTCCTTGTGCTTCCGGAACACCTTGATATAATCATCCAGAAAACCGATCAACCCCAACCAGATCGTCGAAACAATCATCAATTGGATATACACGTTATCCAACCGGGCAAACAAGATCACTGGCACCAGAATCGCCAGCAGGATAATCACCCCGCCCATCGTCGGTGTTCCCTTCTTCTGCATCTGACCTTCCAATCCCAAGTCCCGGATTTCCTCCCCAACCTGTTGTTTCTGTAATATGCGGATAATACGCTTTCCCACTACCGTGGCAATCAACAATGACAAAATCACCGCACAGGCTGACCGGAACGTGATATATTGAAACATCCCGGCTCCCGGGAAATCAAACTGTTCTAAATAATCAAAGATATGATAAAACATGACCTACAACTTAAATATTTCCTTAATAACCTCTTTATCATCAAAATGATGTTTCACACCCTTTATCTCTTGATAATCCTCGTGTCCCTTCCCGGCCACTAACACAATGTCCCCCTTTTTTGCCAACATCAACGCCACACGAATGGCCTCCTTCCGATCGGTGATCGCCAGCACCCGGCTTGCCGCCTCTTCCGGTACCCCAGCACGCATATCCTCGATAATCGCGGCAGGCTCCTCGCTTCGCGGATTATCGGACGTCAGGATCACCCGATCACTCAACCGACAGGCAACCTCCGCCATTTCTGGCCGTTTCGTCCGGTCCCGATCCCCCCCGGCACCAACCACCGTGATCACCAGCCCCTCTTTCTTCAGTCCCTCTATCGTCGACAACACATTCTCCAACGCATCCGGCGTGTGTGCGTAATCCACGATAGCCATCACCCCCTCGTTCGATAAAATGGTCTCGAAACGTCCCGACACCGGCACCAGCATACTCATCACGGGCAACAATTCCTCTTTCCCGAAATCCAGCAATCGTGCACTCGCATAAACCGCCAGCAAATTATAAGCATTAAAATCCCCCACGAACCTCGTCCACACCTCGCTGCCGTCCAGCAGCAATAACGTCCCGTCCAGATGCCGTTCCAACGTCTTACAATTGAAATCTGCCATCCTCCTACAGGAGTAAGTATATTTACGGGCTACCGTGTTCTGCAACATCACCATCCCGTTCTTGTCATCCCCGTTCGTCAACGCAAAAGCCTTCTTCGGCAAGTGGTCAAAAAACGCCTTCTTCGCCTCGATATACGCTTTAAAAGTCTTGTGATAATCGAGATGATCGTGCGTGATATTCGAGAAAATCGCCCCATCAAAATCCAACCCGCTAATCCGTCTTTGGTCAATAGCGTGCGAACTCACCTCCATGAAACAATACTCACACCCGACCTCCACCATCCGGCTCATCAGCTCGTTAATCTCCATTGCGTCCGGTGTCGTGTGAGTAGCGTGAACCCTCTCATCACCAATATAATTACACACCGTTGACAAAAGTCCCGCTTTCCTTCCCAGCAAGCGCACCAGCTCGTACAACAATGTCGCCGTCGTCGTCTTCCCGTTCGTCCCGGTCACCCCGACCAATATCAGGTTGTCCGAAGGATTCTCGTACCAATTAGACAACACCTTACCTAAGGCATCCGCCGAATCTTTCACCCGGATGAAAACGGGATTGCCTTCGGATGCATGTATTTTTTCATCCGAAGGGATTTCCTCGCAGATTATTGCAGCAGCTCCTTTCCCGATTGCCCCTTCGATATAGGCATGGCCATCGACCGAGACACCGCGTACGGCCACAAACAAAAAGCCTTTTTCCACTTTACGGGAATCAGACTGGATACCTGTGATCTCGACATTTGCGTCTCCGACGATCTCAAGTACTTCCAACGGACGAATGAGTTCTTTTAGTTCCATAGTCTATTTTAACGTTAATGAGACTGTTTGTCCTTTCGACACCTTTGCCCCCGGTGATACGGATTGAGACGTGACACGCCCCATACCATTCAAGGAAGCCCGTAATCCGGCACTTTCCAACAGGTAAACGGCGTCTTTGGCACCCATACCGACCACGTTCGGCACAAGTCCTTCCCGAACAGGCAGATCTTTGAGTTTTATAACCTGCAGACTGTCGTCAATAGAAGTGGTCACCCATCGGGAAGCGGCCTCGTCTGTGTTCATATCAATATCCAGCCTGTCCAACACCTCGTCCAAAGCAACGCGGTCGCCTGCCTTCGGGTGCGGTATCGTGACAGCCAGCGAATCGCGTTCCATATCGCGGATATCGAAAGACATATGGCTGGCATATACTTTCTCGGCTATCGCCTTCACCACTCCACCGGACATCGTTCCTCCCGAAGGATAGCCGATGCGCGGCTGGCGGATCACGACGATACAGGAGTATTTCGGTTCATCGGCCGGGAAATAACCGCAGAAAGCGACCTGGTGGCCAGCCTGGCGATACACACCTCCCGATGCGATCTGCGCCGTACCGGTCTTTCCGGCTATCCGGACGAAATCGGAATGGACGGCCTTACCCGTACCTTTCTCCACTACTCCTAACAGCATGTCTTTTATTATATTCAGCGTGCGTTCCGAACAGATCGATTCCCGTACCACTTCGGTCGAGAAACTCTGAACGGTCTTACCGTTATGCATAATCTCCTTGGTAAAGATCGGACGGACCATCTTCCCGTTATTGGCTATCGCATTATAGAAAGCCAGCGTGTAGATCGGCGGTATCTGGGTTTCATAGCCGAACGACATCCAGGGAAGCGCCGTCTTCGACCAGTAGCGGACCGTATCATCAGGCCGGCGGATTTTAGCACGGCCGGCTCCGGGTATTTCCAGATGCAGGTCTTCATTCAGACCGAGGCGGTAAAGCCCTTCTACATATTTAGTCGGATTCTTTTCATATCCTTTCAGGATGGTCTTGGCAACCCCGATATTGGAAGAGAACCAGATCGCCTGCTCCACCGAGATACGGCCGTACCCACCTCTATTGTTGTTATGGTCGGTCATACGGGCCCCTTTATACATATAAATACCGTTGCCTACATCTACCGTATCGCCGGGCTGGCAAACACCGTCTTCAAGGGCAACCATGATAGAGGCGACCTTGAATGTCGAACCGGGCTCCGTCTCGTCGGCAACAGCATGGTTCGTGTCTTCGCCGTAAACGCCTTCGCGGATACGTCCCATATTGGTAATCGCCTTCACCTCGCCTGTCGCCACTTCCATAACGACAGCCGTACCGGATGCGGCATCGATCTTCTTCAACATATCGAGCAAAGACTTCTCGGCTATATCCTGGATATTAATATCGATTGTCGTACGGATATCCATTCCTTCCACCGGATCGACTTCCACGACATTCGTCCATCCGCCTCCCACGCGGCGTACGGAGTTCAGGCCGGCCTCACCATGCAGCAAGGTGTCGTACTGTAATTCCAGCCCGTTCTTACCTTTCGTGAGGCCTGTCTTCGGGTCGATATCCCGGAAGGTATCGCCGATCGTACGGGAGGCTAATGATCCGAAAGGCTTCTGCCGCTCTACCATTTCCCGCGTATAGAAACCGCTCTTGAACCGTCCTAAACGGAAGAACGGGTATTTCTGTATTTCCTTCAGATCCGAATAGGAAACCTTTCCTTCGTAAACAGGGAACTGGCGGCTTTTCTTCTTCAATCCGTTCAACAGATAGGTCTTATATCCGGCAGGCGTCCGGTTCTTCAACTTGCGGGAGAGATAAACGGAAAGCGAATCGATCCCGTTGTTCTTACTCTTCAAAAGCGTGTCCAGACTATTCCATTTGCTGGTCGGATGTGAATAGCAATCGGCATTGAAGTCGAGATACATATAAAAACAGGGCACACTGGTTGCCATCAACTTTCCATCGGAAGAATAGATATTTCCGCGGCTGGGATAGATCAGGCGGTTCGGACGTTTCTGGCTTTCAGCCACTTTCAGCCAGATATCCCTTTCTACGAAGGCCGTATCGCAAGCCCGCACCAAAATGCCTATTGCTACCAATCCGAGCAACAGCACGATAAAGAAATAACAGAATAAAATCCGGTTACTCTTAGGGGCCAGTTCATTAGGTTCGTTCTCTTCAGCCATCTTTACTTATACAATTCGTACGGCGGATTCTTTGCCGCTTCCAGTTCTATACCTTGTTCTTCGATCAACAGTTCGATCTGCGACTGCCGGCTGTTGCCTGTCAGTTCCGAAGAGATAGACAACGCCTCAAAACGCACATCGCGCAGTTGTTGTTGCAGACGGTCGATCTCACGCAGTTTCTGCATGCAGGTGTAGCGGTTACCGATAAAGAAGAATACCAGGATGACGATAAGCACAATCATACGCGTATGCTTAACGATGAAATCCTCTTTCAGAATCCCACCGCCCAGAATGTACAAAAGAGAGAAACGACTCTCTTTCTTCTTTTTCTTCTTTCCAGCATCCATAACCCTATATATCTACATAACTACAATTTCTCTGCGATCCGCAACTTGGCACTCCGGGAACGGGGATTACGTTCGATCTCCTCGTCCGAAGGGACAATTACCTTATTATTTACCAAACGGAATGGTGATTTTATATTTCCAAAGAAATCTTGTTCCGTTTTACCCTCGAAGTTTCCTGTCTTCAGGAAGTTCTTCACTAAGCGATCTTCCAAGGAATGGTAGGTGATCACCACCAACCGGCCGCCGGGTTTCAACACCTGCAGCGTCTGTTGCAGCATCTCCTTCAAGGCACGCATCTCGTCGTTCACCTCGATACGAAGCGCCTGAAAGACCTGAGCCAGGAACTTCTTCTCCTTATCTTTTCCCGTAAAGGGTTTTATCACTTCCAGAAAGTCGCCGATCGTTTCTATCTTCTTCGCTTCCCGGCTGCGTACCAGCACGGAGGCCAGCTTACGCGAAACTTTCAGTTCGCCGTAAAGATAGAACAGGTCTGCCAACTGCTCTTCGGTATATGTATTGACGATATCCGCCGCAGTCTGTCCCGCACGAGTATTCATCCGCATATCCAGCGCACCGTCAAAACGAAAAGAGAACCCACGGTCCTTATCATCGAAATGATGAGAAGAGACACCCAGGTCCGCCAACAGTCCATCCACTTCACCCACTACATCGTGGTAGCGCATAAAGTTATACAAATAACGGAAATTACTACGGATAAAGACAAAACGGGGATCAGCCGGAATATTGTTTTCAGCACCGGCGTCCTGATCAAACCCATAAAGTACCCCTTCGTTATCCAGCCGGTTCAATATCTCGCGGGAGTGTCCTCCCCCTCCGAAGGTAACATCGACATACGTCCCGGAGGGCTGAATGTCCATTCCTTCCAAACTTTCACGAAGCATTACCGGCACATGATAACAGACTTCTTTTTCTTCCATTCCTTCGCTACTCTGTGTTAAACTTTTCCTTAAAATAAGGGCCCGTAGTTGATTGATTTGCACATACATCACCCTATCGGAGGGGAAAAGTACACATTTCCTAATTTAACCGCCAAGAAATATAAGAGAAAAGTAACAAAAAGTTTTCAACAGGTCGCCAAAGTGCTCACATATAAGCACAAAAAGCCTCTCCGATATTTCTACCGGAAAGGCTTGTTTGTTGTCTGTCCTCCTTTCTCACGAGAGGAGGAGCAGGTTTGATTTATTTAATTATAAATGCATCAATTATTTAACGATAGCTTTAACAGCTTCTTCGCCTTCAACAGCTACAACTACTACACCAGCAGGAGCAGCGATTGTTGCGTCGCTTGAAGTGATTACTGTGTTAGCTACTGTCTGGCCTAAGATGTTAGTGATAACAACCTTCTTGCCTTCAGCGTTAGCAATTCTTACAGCACCGTTCTGAGCGATAACTGTTACTTCAGATGTAGAGATTGCTTCGTTGTCTGTTGCCAGTTCATCGTTGTCTTTGTTATCTACATTGAATACCAATGCACCATCACCGCCAGTCTTAGCGTTAGAGAATGTAGACTTGTCATCTGTCAGAACAACACAGCCATTCTGAATCTTCAACCAAGCAGCATTTTCAGGAGCAATATTTTCACCATCATAATTGTTAGATTCAAACAAGAATGAATTTTCAGGAGCTTCAGTAGTAGTACCCAATGCATCATTAGGAGTTACATAACGGAATGACCAAGTATAGTTCTTGTGTTCGTCACCTGTCAACAAATTCTTGAATCCTAATTCACCAGCATCTGTAAGAGCCTTGTTTGCTTTATTCAAAGCATCAAAGTCAATCTTGTTATTAGCCAATGCCTTAAATTCAGCAGGCAAAATCCACAATGTATCAGCAACACGGATACCTTCTACGAAACCGACGCGAGTATAACCACCTGCGATATCAGCATAAGGTTTATCCTGACCGTAAACGTCAACAGAATCCTGGAAGCTAACCAGATATTTAGCTCTTTCGAAGCCCGGAATAGCCGGAGTTGCGTGAACGCAATGATCTGCATCAGTAATGTTACCATCCTTATCTACGTGAGGACCTTCTTCTGTACAAGGTTTACCCGGAGTGCCTTCGAAATCCTTGTGAGCGACAGAAACCAAATACTGAGGTTTGATATCGCCATTACCACGAGTTACCCAAGCTGTATCAACCTGGAATGCCAAACCTGTTGCCTTGTTAGCAGTCCACATACCCAGATAGTTTACATTTGCATCCATCAAACCACCTTCACGGTTGTTTTCATCCATCAGATATTCTTTACGAACATTTTCGAAGAATCTCAGGCTATCACGACCATCAGTTACGCTTTCACCAAGAACAGCTCTATTGAAGCGACGATACAATGGAGTATCATATTTTTCAACAGTGAATGAAGATGTTCTTGTTTCACCCAATGTCTGAACCTTAAGAGCAGCAGACATTGCATCATCAGTTACACCGACTTTCTGAGCATTGTTCTTAATAGAATCCATATTTGCACCACCATTCCAAGCTTCAACGATTGCATAATAGTGCTTACCATCATAATGGTTGTTTTCCTTAAAGTAGAAGCTGTCAGCATCAGCAATATTCACTTTACCAACTGCATATTTGTTCTGAGCGGCAGGAAGCAGAGTGTCACCCTTCAAAGCAACTACATACTGCATTCTATGAAGCTGTGCCAAGCCCGGTATCTTGCTCAAGATAGTATTCGTAACCTTAACACCATATTCAGTGTAATTACCTTCGTGCAAAGTAAACGGATCTTTGTCATCTTTTACATACAGAACTGAATCTTTTCCTTCACCCTTAGCAACCCACTTGTTCTGGTTGAACGGATTGAAGTAGTTGAACTGGTATTTTGTTACCTGCAAATCGATCGGTCTGATATACTTGTAACCCAAAACTGTATCTTTGATGATTGTTGAGTCAGTAATCTGAGCAAAATTCAAACCAGTCATTGACGCAAATTCATTATTAACACCTGTAGTGTTAGTAATTTCGAATTTATCACTTACCAATTTACCATCTTTCAAATAAAGCTGAATGTTACCAGATTGTCCATAAGCATCACCATATTCACGGTTAATCAACTTGATCGGAGAAGTTTCTTTCAAAGAAGCAGAATTCTGAGTCTTGATAACCAACCACTGGTAAGCCGGCATATGTTCCGGGTCCTGATCAGCAGGATCAACCCATTCATATTTAGCACCATTGTAATGGATCGGAGAAGCCAAAACTTCACCCTTAGCATTGTAGATCACGTACAAACCATTATCTTTTGAGGTCTTGTCGCTTGCAACCGGAGTACAACCAGCCCACTCTAAATAAATATGAGTATTCTGGTTCAAAGAATCAACTGTTAAGATACGAGGAGTATCATCACCTGAAACCAAAGTCTGCAAAGATACACGTGCATTTGCAAAATGAGTTGTGTCATTTGCAAAGTCTTTTGCAGTTGCAGCTTTACCTGCTTTGTGGAATGTAGCCTGATTTACATAGATATTCAAGCTATCTACAGAAGGTCTGTAAGTGAACAAGAACTGATATTGAGCCTTCATCTCAGATTTCTTCAATGAATCCTGAGGAGTTGCATTTACTGCATACTTACGGCTATCTTTATCCAACTTTGACCATTTGTAAGCCAAGAACTTAGCATTACTTTCATCATTGTTAGTGTAAGCTGTATCAACTTTCAAATAAGAAGAGTCACTTCTCAATACATAAACATACTTCAAAGTATCAGAAGCAGCAGTAGCAGATCCATTATCACTAATTTCTCTTACCTGTTCTGCAAAGAAAGCCTTTGTATTGAACGGATTTTCCAAATCTGTTTTGTTGATATCACGATTAAATTTCAGCTTAACACCATGGTCTTCTTTTTCATAAGTACCAAAGATTGTATTGATTTCCTTTGCACTTAAGATAATTTCAGAAGCTTTATACAATGTGAATTCTTTAAACGATTTATTCGTTTTATCCATTGCTTTAGAAGCAGCCTCTTTCACTAAGAACACACCACCAGGATTTGTTCCAGAACCAGCAGTCACAGACAAACCGACAACAGAGTCCGTAGAGAAATAAGAATACAGATAATTCTTTTGGGCCAATGTTTCTTTATAGTTACCAGCAAAAGCCCATCCTGCAATTTCACCACCAGCAACAACTGTGTCATTAGCAGTAACAAGAGGTATAGATCCTACAGCACCAGCAATATTACCTTCCATAGTAATATCTAAACGCTGACCTGTTCCTTTATTGATAAAGTCCCACTTATAAGTAGAACCTTGTACAGCAGGATCAACAACAGACACACACCATAAAGAATTTGCCAAACTGTCTGATTGTGTAGGAGCAGGCACCATTAACAACTTTCCAGCATCATTCATGTACAGAACACTATCTGCATCATCATTAGCCAGTTGATACAGACCATTATCAGCATAAGCGCCATCCTTGGTCTGCAATTTGTCTACCGCAGTAGCCCCCTGCAAGTCCACATGGGTAAACTGCGCATTAGCCGACACCGCACCAAGTAAGAGCGCAGCACCAGCTACAAGAGTAGAAAACTTTTTGTTCATAATCAAAAATTTAATATTAATACTAAAGTGTAATAAGTTCAATCTAATAATATGTACGCTTCCAAAACTTTATAATCAATCACTAATGCGTACGAATTTCTTTTGGCAAAAATACGCATAACTTTTAAACCGACAATCCTTTTCCTTAATATTTTTTCCTTTTCTATATTCTTTCTTATCAACAAGATAGCCTATTTCGTACAAAAGTGCTTATTTCCAATACGAACCCGGCAACCGATGAACAGGAGATCAAGGGCATCATCTTCTGATTTTGATCTACTTCCATAAACTTATTATATATATAATTATATATTGGTACGCGCGTACATTAGTATGTATACACAAGTACAAGTCATTTACTTTTTGGTAAAAATAAGTCCGAGGCAAGAGGCAGGTCCGAGAATATAGTCATCAGTATGGTTTGGACAGGTCATAGTTATGATTTACCCAAACCATTACTATGAGACAGAGAAACGGAAAGTCTACCCACCACAAAAAAGAAAGAATAAAATTTATTTATCCAGCCATTTCTTCCCCAGATAGTGGACAGGATACCAGGCGGCAAGGAAGCCGATCGTAAGAACAGTAATAAAGACAATGAAAATATCGCCGACCTCAACCCGGACCGGATAGGCGTCGATAATAAAGGAACCGGCAGCCTGCCCTAACTTAATGATTCCTAACTCCTGCTGCAACAGGCAAAGCGCCAAACCGATAACGACACCGATCAACGCACCGAGCCCCGAAATCATCCACCCTTCAAACAGAAAGATACGGCGGATCAGACGATCGTCAGCACCCATATTGCGCAACGTCCGGACATCCTCTTTCTTCTCTATCATCAGCATGGATAGGGAACCGATCACATTAAACAGGGCAAGGATCAGGATAAAACAAAGGATCAGGAAGATCATCCACTTCTCCCCTTGCATCATCTTGAAAGAGGCTTCTTGCTGCTCATAACGGTCCTTGACCCAAAAATTTTCGCCCAGGAGCGATTTTATTTGGCTCTTGACCGAATTTACATCCGCACCGGGAGCCAGAGCCAACTCGATAGCGGAGACTTCTTTCTCATAATGAAACAGGGAACGGACCAACGGGAGGGGCAGCAACATGAAGTTTTCGTCATACATCTGTTGGTTGGTGGCATAGACACTGCCGATAAAAGCATAATCCAGATTAAAGGAGGAAGCCGGATTGGCAAGATTCACCTTCTCATCCCTTTTAGGCACATAGATTTCAAGCGGATCGGAGTAGTTGGCACGGACACCTAAGAGCGTGGCGGTTCCAACACCGAGGCTGGCAAAATTTGCCACTTCGTCGGAGAGAACAAATTTACCGTCGCGGCTATCGATCAGGATACTGTCGATCCGGGTCAGCTTCGCAAACGTATCGTCCACGCCTTTAACCGTCGTCACGATCTGGCGGTCCCGATAGCGAACGAGAGCATTATCCTGGAGGACTTCGCAAAACAAGGCGACTCCCGGCAGCTTCTTCACTTCCTGGACTGCCGGCAGGGTCGGATCAAAAACTTTTCCATGCGCAGGCAGTATCTTCAATTCCGGATCGAAGTTGCTGAGCATGGAGGAAACCAGGCTGACGAACCCGTTCAATACAGACAGCGCACATACCAAAGCGATCGTCGCAACGACAACCCCACAAACGGACACCATCGAAATGATATTAATGGCATTGTGGGATTTCTTCGAAAAAAGGTAACGCCGGGCTATATAAAACGGGAAGTTCAACGCGGTAGCTTTTACTGTTTCAACAGGTTATCTATATTCTCGATATAATCCAGCGAGTCGTCGATGAAGAATGTCAGTTCGGGAATCTTACGGACTTGCTGACGGATGCGCTGTCCCAGGTCGAAGCGGATCGCCTTCGTGTTTGTCCGGATATTCTCAAGCAATTCCTTCGACTTTTCAGACGGGAAGATGCTCAGATAGGCACGTGCGACACTCAGGTCCGGGCTGACACGTACCACGCTAACCGAAATCAGGACACCATGCATGGCCTGTGTCTGTTTCTGAAAGATATCACTCAGCTCCTTTTGCAGGAGACGTTCTATTTTACTTAATCTTGTACTTTCCATAATTTCTTACTGCTTTATTTTTTCCAGATCATAGTAAGGCCGTCACGCAAAGGTAAGATAACTTTTTCAATACGCGGGTCTTCTTTGATTTTATCATTAAAACTAAGAATGCCCAGTGTTTGTTTATCCTTCGGATGATCTTCTATCACATGGCCGTCCCATAACGTATTGTCGGCAAGGATCAGGCCACCGGGACGCACCTTCGGAAACACAAGGTCGAAGTAGTCTGAATACAACCGTTTGTCGGCATCGATAAAGACAAGGTCGAATGTCTCATCCAGCGTGGGAATGATTTCGAGGGCATCGCCGAAATGGACTTTTATCTTATCCCGGTGGGGCGACTGCGTCAGGTACTTCATAATGAAATCTTCCATCTCGTCGTTGATCTCGAGCGTGTGGATCAAAGCATCCTCTTCCACCCCTTCCGCCATACAAAGGGTCGCATAGCCCGTATAGGTCCCGATCTCGAGCACACGGCGGGGACGAAGCATCCGGCAAAACATCTTCAGAATCCGCCCCTGCAAATGTCCCGACAACATACGCGGACGAAGCAGGTTCACATTCGCATCGCGCTCCAGAGCCGCGAGCAGTGCGCCTTCTTCGTCACTATGAGAAAGGATATATTCGTCTAAAGTCATACTTCCTTAAACGTCGGCAACTGATAGCAGTCTCCGGCATCCAGAACCTTTCCTACATTGTTGATTTCAAGGAAGCTGGTACCACCACCTTCGCCGAAGCTACCGCTCAGGTAAGCCACCATATCGTTACGGGTAATACGCCCGCTCTTGATCATTTCCTTCAGAGCCTGGAAGAAATAACCGCGGCGGCTGTCGTTATAAGGCTGATAAACGGCCCATACGCCATAAGAGAGAGACAACATACGCATCACACGAGGGTTGTAGCAAATGGCAAATACGGTAGATGTTCCGCGGAATGCTGCCAGGTAGCGGGCTGTACGTCCGGTATAACTATCGGTAATAATCGCTTTCACATGCAATTTAGTGGAAGACTTAACCGCCTGCTTTGCCAGGAAAGAGGTAACATCCAAGTCGTTTCCTTCGATAGGGACACGGATATCATTGGCAGCCAGCTTTGTCTTTTCGGCCTCACGAGCCACCTTCGTCATAGTCTGGACCGCTTCGAGAGGATATTTTCCGTAAGCCGTTTCACCGCTCAGCATCAAGGCATCCGTACGGTAGTAGATCGCATTGGCAATATCCGTCACCTCGGCACGGGTAGGACGCGGGTTGTTGATCATGGAGTGGAGCATCTGGGTAGCCACGATAACCGGCTTTTTCATTTCCACGCATTTACGGATCAGAACACGCTGGATGCCCGGAATCTTCTCAGCCGGCACTTCGATACCTAAGTCACCGCGGGCAATCATGATGCCGTAAGCGACTTCCAGAATCTCGTCTATATTGTCGACACCTTCCTGGTTCTCGATCTTGGCGATAATCTTGATCGGGCTGTTGTGCTCGTCCAGGATACGCTGGATATCCAGCACATCCTGCCGGTTACGGACAAAGGAGTGGGCGATAAAATCCAGGTCGTTATCAATGGCCCAAAGGATATTCTTGCGGTCTTTCTCCGTCAGGGAAGGGAGATTGATGCGTACGCCCGGCACATTCACACTTTTACGGCTTCCTAAAGTGGCGTCGTTCTGCACTTCACAAACCAGATAGTCGTCTTTCTTATCCGTCACTTTCAGTTCCAGGTCTCCGTCATCGATCAGGATGTCACTGCCGACAGCCAGGTCGTTCACGAAATTCCGGTAAGAGACACAAATACAATCATGCGAAGTTTCCATATCCGGATTTCCCATAATCTTCACCAGCTCTCCGGTTGTAAAAGGAATCGGGGC
This sequence comes from uncultured Parabacteroides sp., assembly GCA_900552465.1. GTDB lineage: Bacteria > Bacteroidota > Bacteroidia > Bacteroidales > Tannerellaceae > Parabacteroides. Next base: position 15,752 of record URZO01000026.1, read on the forward strand.
CTGCGAAACCGTAGTACGCACTTCCGGTCCTTTCGTATCCATCAGGATACCGATACGACCGGACACCGCCCGGGCATTAGTCACCACTTTAGTCAATCCTTCTTCCGCCATGTGAGCCGTATTGAGGCGCACAACATTCATTCCCGCCTTATACAACGAGTCGATAAATTCGACCTCACAACGCTGGTCGGAAATGGTAGCAACAATCTTCGTATGCTTTAACATATAACCTAAATATTTACCTATTATTTTTACCTATTAATCACTATTAGTTCGGCCTTAAAAGGCTATAGCTTTTCTTTCAAAATACTATAGCTTTTTGCCTGAAAGACTATATCTTTTTTCCGGAAAGGTTATACCCTTTTTCCGGATACCGCCGGCGGTTACAGGAACGACTCGAGAGCCAGCCTGTACGAGTCCAGTCCGAATCCCAGGATCACACCTTTGCAGGCTGCTGAAATCATGGAGACATGACGGAATGATTCGCGGGCATGTACGTTTGAGATATGCACCTCCACAACCGGGGTCGTTACAGCTTTTATTGCATCATGCAGCGCGATGGAAGTATGCGTATAAGCGCCTGCATTCATAATAATCCCGTCGTAATCGAAGCCGACCTCATGGATTTTGTTTATCATCTCGCCTTCCACATTGCTCTGGAAGTAAGCAATTTCACATTGCGGATACTTAGCGCGCAATTCACTCAGATAACCTTCAAAGGAAGCATTTCCGTAGACTGTCGGTTCGCGCTTGCCTAACAGATTAAGATTAGGGCCGTTGATGATCTGAATCTTCTTCATTTTGCTGTAATTTATTACCTTTGCACTACCTTGTACGGGCAGGAAATATCCGGCAAAGATAGTAAAGAATTATGAATCATGCATCAAGAGAATGACAAAATAGAACGATACAGGACTTATCTCCGTCTGGAGAAAGCACTTTCGCCCAACTCGATCGACGCTTACCTGACAGACCTCGACAAACTGACAAACTTTGTCGAAAGTGAAGGCAAGAAGTATGAAGAGGTCACGTATGACGACCTGCAACAGTTTGTCGCCCGGCTCCGTGACATCGGCATCCATCCGCGTTCGCAAGCAAGGATCATTTCGGGTATCAAATCATTCTACCGGTTCCTGTTCCTCGACGATTATATAACAATCGATCCGACCGAATTGTTAGAATCACCCAAGATCGGGCTGAAGCTGCCCGAAGTACTTACAGTCAACGAGATAAACAGCATTCTGGACACGATCGACCTGACGTTGCCGGAAGGGCAACGGAACCGGGCGATGCTCGAAGTGCTGTACAGTTGCGGACTGCGCGTGTCGGAACTGATAACGCTACGTTTCACAGACGTTTATTTCGATGAAGGATTTATCAAGGTGGAAGGGAAAGGGAGCAAACAACGTTTGGTTCCGATCTCGGAAGTCGCGATAAAGGAGATTAAGAACTACCTGTACGACCGTAACCATGTCCCCGTGAAGAAAGGATTTGAAGACATCCTGTTCCTGAGCCGTCGGGGTACGGGCTTATCGAGAATCATGGTGTTCCATATCATCAAGCAGCAGACGGAACTGGCCGGGATCAAAAAGAATGTAAGCCCGCATACATTCCGCCATTCATTCGCGACCCATCTGTTGGAAGGCGGTGCCAACCTGCTCGCGATCCAGGAAATGCTTGGACACGAAAACATCACCACCACCGAAATATACACGCACATCGACCGCCAATTCCTCCGGAAAGAGATACTGGAACATCATCCGAGAAACAAATAACAGGAGTCAAAACAGTTTCTCTATTCTGCCTATCAATTCATCCCCCAAAGCGCGTTTGGCAATGATATGCTCTTTGACGGCTGTTACAAACGGGTTGCTTTCGAATGCGCCGCGTACGCCTTCGAAGTCTTCCTGCTTTTCTTTGTCCGAACCGTCTACGCCAAAACCGGTCATGGATGTCAGGGAGAATTCTTTCTTTGCATCTTTGTAGAGCAGGTTATCCAACCCGATCACAGAGTCCTGCCAGCGGCGGACAAGGTCGATGATTTGCTCCGCTGATACGGACGAGAGGTCGATGCCGTAATATTCTTCAAACATGTCGTACGCCCATGTCCACTCCATATCATAGTAGCGGCTGTGCATCGTTGCGAAGAAGTGCTCTACTTCTTCAAGTGAACGGATCTCTTCGTTTTCGATCCTTTCGATCAGTTTGTCCAACTCTTCCCTCGGAAGGATCAACCCGGAAAGATCCAGCCATTCGCCACGACCTTCTGCAGAGGTCGGTTTCAATTGCGCCCAGACTTCATCCATAGACCGGAAGGCTGTTCCTTCCAAGCGTTTAATCAGCGAGTTTCCAAAGAACTTATTGATAGCCATTCCGTACAGTTCAAGGGCAGTCCGCAAAGAAGATCCTTTGATACGGGTGTTCTGGTAATAATAGACCTCGGATGTCTCGCCCACCAGTTCCTGGAGATTCTTCAGGATTCCGACAGCCTTCATCATCTTATAGATCGTGTACGGACTAAGCAGGTTGTAGTTGATCATATCCAAGCGTTCCGGGTCTGTACGCTTATCACGTTTCGGCCATTTCTGCGCATCACGGATCGTACCGACACTACGCAGGTTCACGCCGGGAACCAGATAAGTTTCATCGTCCTTCTCTATCAGATAAGAAAACGGCATATCCGACGTGTCGCTATGATGATGATGACGCCCCATAACCAGCGAGAAAGCGCCGACACGCGCCGGCCACAGGATATAGGAGTCGCTGGTCGTCTTAGAACCGCGTTCCACGATTCCCTGGTGAATCGGGCCTAACTTATACATGTGGTTACTCTGGTTCGAACCGCTACCGGCATTCAGGAACGAATACATTCCGGCAATCAACAGGCTGCTCTTATGCATCGAAACCGTAAACGGCCCGGCAAAGATAGCGCAAGCCTCCCCGTTCTCAAATGTACAATTGCTGAACAGAAGGGAATCGTGAGCCGAGAAGTTATGCGTCACATGGCATGCCTGCCCGATAAAGCAACGGATGATCTTGGCTGCATCGGCAACGACGGCGCCGGAAGAGATGATAAAGTCTTCGGCAATCACACTGTCGCCGATAAAAACAGGAGCTTCCCGGTTGCTGTTGATCGTGCCGTTATCGAGACGGGTACAGTTCTCGACCGTCGCATAATCGCCAATAAAAGTATTCCGGACGGTCCCCGTATTGACGATCTTTACGTGATCACCGATCGTACCATACTTACCGGTCCTCAAATCGGCATAATCAGCAATCATAGCCTGCAACCGCAATATCAATTCCGGCCGGTGGCGGTACAAGGCAATGAGGTAGGCCAATGATGCAGACAATCCGTCATAAACAGGCACTTCGCGCCCACCCGTCTCATTCAAGACGGAAACAGCGACGTTGTTGCCGAAAGAGCTCTCGCCCTCGACAAACATCACATTTATATTCTGTATGAAGCAATCATCTCCTATATTGTAATTAGAGATGTAATTATGAACATTCTCGATCAGCGTGTTATCACCGATTTCACAATTATGCAAAGTCGCGTTCCGTATGCCGCTATGTTTCTTCACACCTCCCGGTAGCGTAAACTCTTTTTCAAAAAGGCCTAAGGCTACAACTCCGGAGAAATGGACATTACAAACATACTCACTATAAAAAGGGTCGGCAACCTTTACATCATTCCAGTTTTCAGCACTGCAATCATTAAACTCTAAAGCGACAATTTCTTCCGGTCGCAAGCTTCGCAAATATCCTTCACTCATTCTTCGTCATATTGTTGGAACAGGAAATCGTTATAAGGGAAACGGGTAATATGAATCTGCTTCACCCGTTCGTACAGCAAGGTTTTGAGCGCATCGATATTGGTCCGCTCCTTGGCCGAGATGAAGATACAGTTGTCCTGCATCTTGTTCATCCAAGTGCGCTTGAGTTCGTCCAGGTCGATATTCTCGCGGGTACGCGGTGTCAGGTCGTCTTCCTCCTTCGGCACGAAGGTGAAAGCATCGATCTTGTTGAACACCATAATCATCGGCTTCTCCGTCTTATCGATCTCTGCCAGCGTACGGTTCACGACCTCGATCTGCTCCTCGAATGTCGGATGAGAAATATCGACGACATGAACCAGCAAATCGGCCTCACGCACCTCATCCAGAGTAGACTTGAACGACTCGACCAGCTCGGTCGGCAACTTACGGATAAAGCCGACGGTATCGGACAGCAGGAAAGGCAGGTTGTCGACAATCACTTTACGGACAGTCGTGTCAAGCGTCGCAAACAGTTTGTTTTCGGCAAACACCTCACTCTTACTCAATTGATTCATCAAGGTGGATTTCCCCACGTTGGTATATCCGACCAGGGCGACACGAACCATCTTGCCACGGTTCTTCCGCTGCACGCTTTTCTGTTTGTCTATTTCGACCAGGTCACGCTTCAGTTTGGATATCTTGTCCAGGATAATACGTTTATCCGTCTCCAACTGTGTCTCACCCGGCCCACGCATACCGACACCGCCTCGCTGACGTTCCAGGTGTGTCCACAGACGGGTCAGGCGGGGCAGCATATATTTGTACTGCGCCAACTCCACCTGTGTCTTTGCATGGGCGGTCTGTGCACGGCGGGCAAAGATATCGAGAATCAGATTCGTACGGTCCAGTATCTTCACCTGCAACTCTTTCTCGATATTGCGCAATTGCTTGGCAGAAAGTTCGTCATCGAATATCACCAACCCGATTTCATTTTCCACCACATATTCTTTAATCTCCTGCAACTTGCCGGAACCGACAAAGGTAACGGAGTTCGGATAATCCAGTTTCTGATAAAAGCGTTTCACAGCCTCGACACCTGCCGTATCGGCCAGGAAAGCCAATTCATCCAGGTATTCCTTTACTTTCTGCTCGTTCTGTTCGGGAGTAATCAGCCCCACAAGAACTGCCTTTTCTGTCTGTGCTTCAGATATAATAAATTCTTTCATGCGGCAAAGATAGTAAATTCAATTATTTATGTATATTTGTAACCATAATAACAATCCAAAATAGTATTAACTATGAAAAAGAAAGTCATACACTTTGTTCAGTGCGCACTTGTTAAGATTCTATTCTTCGGTGCCGGTTACCCACTCCACGCACAAGTTTCCAATCCATCTTCATGGGAAAGTTTCGTTGGCAGCAGCGACAACACGCTTGTATCCGACACGTTCAGGCTACAGACGTTTGGCGGCTCGGAACAGGACAACTGGGAATATACAACAACCCAAAATGTCACAATCGTTCAAAACCCAAAAGACAATACAATGACCGCAAAGTTGCCAGTCGGAGACAGTCTCTTTTTCTCATCGTTCTCTACCAAACATTATCAGGGTACTAAAATAGAGGTAAAGATTGCGGGAAACCATTTAATGCCGACAGAGACATTATCCTTTATCTCCGGCCAACCGGACGGAAGCGCAAATAATCTTGTGTACTCACCTGATAATACAGATGATTTCTTTAACTACAAAACAGAAACAGTTACGGGAAATCCACTTTCCATCTGCATGGCAACTGCTCCGAAAGCCTCCCAAACAATGAATGGCTATTATATGACAAATCAAGTCTGGGCATTCGGAGATATCCCTTCTTTTTCCCTGTTCACCGGTATCGGTAACTGGAACGACACTACCCGCTGGTCACATCTTCCCCCGCTCCGTCATCGTAATGCGCTGATAAAAGGAAATGTTTCCATCACAACAGATACCTATTGCAACAACGTGGCCATCAGCTCCGGCAAACTACAGATCAATTCTCAGACAAGATTCACTGCAAACAAATTGGAACTGTTTGAAACCGACGCCTCCATCCAATCGGCAGGAGTAATTACCCTCTCCGACTGCATAACCGTTCATAAGACGTTTGAGGAAACAGGGAAATGGTATTTCATCTCGTTCCCTTTCGATGTCTATCCTGCCGGTATAGATTCCCGTTTTACCCAGAAAGACGGCACTCCGAATGACGGCGGGAACTACCTGTACGTACAATGTTACAACGGAGACAAACGTGCATCGGCCAATCAGTCCTCCGGGAACTGGGAAGTCGTCCCGATTCGTTCCGGCAACATTCCCGTATTTGAAAAGAACAAAGGCTATCTGATCGCCTTAGACAAGAACGCGGCGGACAAGACCTTATCCTTTTCCTCCCGTCCCGGCGATATTCCCGAAGATTTCGCCAACACCGGCACACTAAGAATACCTATGACAACCGGCATGACCCCGGAAAACCGGGAGAACCACGGCTGGTATTTATGCGGTAATCCATTACCTGCCCCACTTCCTTTATCACAAATCGAAAAGAACGCTGCCCTGGACGGATATGTTTATGTATATAACGGTTCCGGCTACAAGGCTTATTCTCTCAATAGCAACCATGCTTTACCGCCTTTCTCAGCTTTCTTTGTCAAGGCCTCATCCGAGACTGATATAAACGTATCATCTGATCTGTCCGCTCAAACGACAAACATGATACGGACCAACCACCCTTTATCCCTACACAATGCGGAGCCTGCCCCGGATAGACAGAGTACCGGGCTTATAAACGAAAAGGCAAGCGACATACATTACATTATAAAAGACAGACAACTGTATCTGCAAAACATTCCGGAGCCGGGATATATCAAGATTACGAATATGCAAGGAAAATATATATTGCAAAGAAAGAGTAAAGGAGGAGACATGATAATACCACTTACAGATCAATCCGGAATGTATATCCTACAAATCAATATAAACAATTTCGTGAAAGCATATAAATTCTGTTTACCATAATCACCCCCCTTTCTTATTGATTATACAAAGTACATGGAATGGAACACACTTGAAAACATTACAAAAACAATCTTCTTATCCGTTCCATTCCACGTACTACAAAAGAACACTATATGCAATACTTTATCCATATCATTAACTGAAACAGGTTTTACTCTTTGTTCAATCGGAATAGTACTTGTTTCGTATTCTTGCCTAATTCAAAAACGCCATCAGCCAGAACTTTCACGTCTAAGCACTCTTGCCGGGCATTGAAATATTCCGGTATTCGTATTCGGGAAGGTAGAGGCTGATCGGAAGATAATTCGAGCCTACAACTGCCATCCTCCTCTATATGCATTTCCATATCCACCTTTCCGGTTAAAGTATACAGATTTTTCACAGATGTATGCCGATTTGCCAATAGATATTCAAAAGGGACGCACCCAAGCAAAGTCACCTCATTTCCATTTTCATAATATAACGCATTTAACATCATATCTATAACCCCACCGTTACCACTACCATTCGGTTGCCAGGGAGCAAAAGCGGGATCTCTTTTCGAGAATCTCTCCAATGTTTGGTATGTATCCCGCGACATACCATATTTCAAGCAAGTTTGTAACGTCATAAAAGCTTTCTTCCACTCACCTAACATAAGATAGATCGGTTGCCAATAATGCTCACACTGGATAATATAAAAAATATCCCGATCCATCTGTCCCATGAAATAGTCCATTGCAACATTCTCTTCATAATATCGGATATACTTTTGAAAAATATCCGTAGTCGGTTCCATAATGCCGACAGTTGCAATCGGAGCCATAATATCGGTATTCTCAAATTTAGTCGCAGTACGCATCTCTTTATCATCCATCACAATTTTACGGTCAATATAGCCGTCAGGATGTGACAAATGCCGAATAGCCACTAACAGGTCTTTTTTATACATATCCAATTCCTTTCTCATGGCTTTAGCTTCACGATGATTAATAGATTCCAATAATCGTACAGCTTTATCAAATCCCCAGTAAGAAAATATATCCGTAGCACTGATAAAATATCCTTGATCACCATCCGACGCGACGGCAAAGGGCATCAAACCGTATGTTAACGGACGCGAACCGTTCGGATTCAAGATACGTGTAGCCCGCACCTCTCCTGAAATCCAATGAAGAGCTTTCAATATTTTAGGTAAATATTGTCCAACAAATTGTTCGTCTTTGGAATAAAGATAATAATCACTTGCAAGCGCCAAAGCCATGCCTGTCGTATTTGCCCAACGAGGCCCTGTCGTTCCGATTGCCCCGTCTGTGGTCGTAAACCTTCCAACCGGAGGATATCCGGCATTTTGTAAAGCGAAGATATAATCCAGTCCTTTCCGTACCGCCTCGAACTGCCCTGTCCGCAATAAGGGACGTAACATTTGGACAGCCTCGAACACCCAAACATAGAAACGTTCCGAACTTCCTCCCTGAGCTGGTTGAAAACAATCTTTATTAGGATATTGAATAAGAAGTTGCAACGTATTCAACTGAAGTTCCGTCAGAATATCCGACCATTTATTAGTTGGAAAATCAACTGTAATTGTCTGATCCGTAAACTGGCTTTTGAATCCCGCTATCGCATTTTCCTTTATATCACTCGCCGTCATTTCCTTCAAAGCGTCTTGATGCAAAGACTTGATACAAGTATCATTCACAAGCAACATCAGAGAAAAACCCACAGATTCACCCGGATTAACCTTACCAGAAGCGTGAACTACATTTTGTATATCTTTCAAACGAAACTCAGGCAAAGCATAGCCGGATCCATACCACACTTGAGGATACAAAATATCTTCATATTGTTTGTCCGTATACTGCCTGGATGTCTCCCATTCAACATTCATCCGGTCCGAAACAACTTTTCCAATCATTCGATCATCCTTATACAGCAATTGGTTTTTCATCGATATTCTCTTATCTGTCTTCCATTTGTCTGTCTTCCAACTATAAGGGATATAATGGTAATCGAACATCTGATTTTCCGGAAAATACCCAACATTGGATCGCACATGTACATTACGCTCATGATCTCCCTCATTCTTAATTGAAACATACATACTCAATATCGTTTGAGAAGTATCCAGAGATGTTGCCGCATATTCTATCTTATAATAGATGTCATTAGCGAAATAATCGGCTGTCGCTACCGGATATTTATTACTATCCAGACTCAAATTTGTCAATCTGAAATCCGGAATAAAGGCCGGCTCATCAAAAGCGAACTGGACAACCAAATCACTTTGACTGTTAGCCCTCCGACGCTTTTCTGCATCCGTAGTCGAAACATCCTCCGTAACATGACGGCGCGAAACAGCCATAGAGGGATTCACATATATCCAATCCGGAGAATGAACCGGCTGAATCAACAAATTAATCGTATAAGGAGGCCTCCATTGAAAGATATTCTCTTCCAATATTTGAGACCAGCTTCTCTTTTTCAATAATGGATAAAGAGGCTGCTGAGCAAACAGCTCCATTCCTGATAAAAAGAGTAAAAATATCCATAGATATATACTTTTCATCTATTTATAATTTCAGTTTACACTTTTACTTCACTATTATCTCATCACAAAGAATACTGCCCCAACTGAGATTCCGTGTAGCGTGAACGCGTATATATCGCGCTTTCGTGCATCCTTCCCAAACGTGGGAGCAAATATCATATTTTAGTGTATCATTTATTTTGCACTCTTTCGCCAACAGAGGCGTATACGATTCCCCATCATCCGACACCTCGATTTCGATTCGTGCCGGAAGCCATATACTGGCTGGCGTAACCTGCATAAACGATTGTTTTATTGAATGAATCTCCTCAATAGTTTCCAAATCTATAACGACATCCATTTCTCCATTATAGCCCTGCCAACGAGAACCATAAAGCCCCCAATCGCCTAACAAACCATCGGTCAATGTCGTTGCCCCCGATCCCATCAAATCAATCGTATTATAAGGTTGCCGATACGTCACCTTTTTCCCTATTGCTAAGTGTTGAACCGGACTTTTCGCTTCAGGACGAGAGCCTATCTCATATTTCAACGGAAATGGATGAAATCCTTTCGATTCCAAATAATCAATGGCTTGCAAAGCCCGTTTATGAAAATCAGGATAAGATTTTCGTTCCGGGACAGACCAACCGACTTCGGCTATTGCCAATATACGCGGAAATGCCATATATTCGGCATGAGAAGCAGTCGGAACATTTTCCGTCCACAAATTACCTTGGACACCTAATATTCGTGAACAGTCTGCACTCCACAGTGATACCGGATTAAAACCATACGTTTTTTCCAATGGGATATATCCGAATGTGATCGGTTGAGTATAAGGTATATCCTGGTAATAATCCAGATAACAATGACTCGTAGGTGTCATAATCACAGAATGTCCCCTGCGAAGCGCATCTCCTGCACCGTCTACTTCTTCTCTCCAAGACATGACTACTGCCCGTTTCGACACGTCGCCATCCAATATCTCATCCCAGCCGATCATTGTTTTCCCATGCGCATTCAAAAATTGCTCTATACGATTGGTAAAGTAATTCTGTAATCCGGCTACAGACTCAATATGCTCGTCATGCATACGTTTCTGACAAGAAGGACAAGTATTCCATATTCCCCGATTGGCTTCATCACCACCGATATGTATATACTTACTGGGGAATAACTCCATTATTTCCAACAATATACTTTCACAAAACCGGAATGTTTCTTCTTTTCCAATGCACAATTCATTACTTTGAAAATAATTTTTACCATCACAAGCCAATTCGGGATAAGCACAAAGGACATCCCGGCTATGTCCCGGCATATCGATCTCCGGAATAACCGTAATATGCCGTACCATGGCATAATGAACAATTTCCCGGATATCATCTTTCGTATAATAACCCCCGTATGCATTCGCATCTTCTTTCAAACAAAAGGCATTTCGCATCCCCCGCCAATCCCCTAAATTTTCTGCAGGACGATAGGCTGTCATCTTTGTCAGATTCGGATGATTATTCATTTCAATCCTCCATCCTCCCGTATCGACTAAATGGAAGTGGAAAATATTGATTTTATAATAAGCAAGGATATCCAACATCTTAAGGATAAACTCTTTCGGAAAGAAATGCCGTGACACATCAAGCATAAAACCTCTATAACCAAACCGAGGTCGATCTTCTATTCTTACGCACGGTATATACATATCAAGCCCTTCATCCCGAAACGCCAGTTGTAATAATGTTTGCATTCCATAGAACAATCCTGCACCGGTATTACCGGTTATTTCTATTTTATCAGGCATGACATCCAACATATAGGCTTCCTTATCTGAGGTCCAGTTTAATGGAGCGACAACCAGTTTCACAACATTCACATCCTCTTTCATCTTTCCTGCTTTCAGCCTGACAGGAAAAGAATGAAGATACTCGTTCAACATCTCTTTCTCTTTTCCTTTCAGATTCGTATACAAACTCGTACTTGCATCCAAATGAAAAGTCCCGGCCTGTTCTACAACCTTCAAAGGGACAGGTATGACCTGAGCATTCACAGAACTCGCTATATATAGAAACAACAGGAATAAGCTCTGACTAAAATATCGTCTTAGATTCATCATTTAAAATTTCAAATTAATACATAATCGGCATAAACGAATCATGCTCACTCATTCCTATTTCCAAAGACTGTTCTGAACAAGGTTCGGATTGATTGTTATATCCTGTTCACTCACGGGGTAATAATAATGCTTCGGAGACTCAAAATTAAAGACGCCATCTTTTCCTGCCGGCTTGATATATCCTTTTGTTCCTTCCGTCAACATGACATTCCCTTCTTCGATAACATAAGAGAATATATTATACTTCGCAATTTCATCCGCATACTTTTCCTTATCAGCAAACGTCGCTACAATCAATATATCGGGATTGCCATCTGCATTCAAATCATACAATCCGAATCCAGGGAAATAAATACCCTCCTGTATTTTATCGAAACAATCTCCACAAGCCCACCGCTTCAAATCTTTTTCACGGAAACCTTCTATAGCCAGTTCAACCCGGCGTTCCCGCCGTACTTCCAGAACAGCTCCTTTTTGAGAAGACTGTACATTCGGATATTTATTAACTAACACAGGATCTACATTCGCCAACCAATCGGAAAGAGAGGCTCTCGGGACACCTGCACGGTCGCGAAGCAGATTGACCGATTTATCCAGATCGGCTTGTGTCAATACACCCAATTCAGCTTTTGCCTCTGCATACATCAACAAAATTTCGGCATAACGTATAATAGGCAGATCTGCATAACATTGCGCACTGGATCCCCATCCATTCTGATTGGTAGAAAGCGCCTCATATTTTTTAACGCCATATCCTCCATTCGCCAAATCCGGAACAGCAGGATCTACCCAACCATATTTCAGGAAACCCGGAGTCCAGAAAGTAGCCGATAAACGGGAATCCCTGTTTTTATAGAATTCATCAAAACTTTTCGTTTTATATCCGTCAGTCGATGTGAAAGGGACAGCTTTATCACCCTGTATATATAGATATGTTTCCATTAAATCACGGGATAACATTCCTGTATTATACCACATGCCGTTCCACCATGTTAGATTCGGATCTCCGTAATTAAAATCCTGATATAAAATTATCTCCGGATTCCCTTTCAGATCATTATTTCTAAATATTGCTTCATAATCGGCATTCAAAGAAAACGTACCGGAGTTCATCAACTCTTCGCAAGCAGTAACAGTCTTCTCAAAGAAAGAATCCGCATTTGTCAATCCCAATTCAGAATGATATTTGCGCCAAGAACCTTCAAACAAAGCCGTTCGAGCTAAATAAGCCAATGCAACTTCCTTAGACAAGAGTGTCCTGTCGGAACCGGAATTCATATTTTTAACCGCAAAATCGAAATCTGCCATAACGGAATCGACTACCAAAGATCGCGGATCTTGTGTTTTATATAAAAGTTCCGTATCCGTCGTCTGCAAATCATGACTATACCAAGGGACATCCGAATAACGTAGTACCTTTTCAAAATAATAGAGGCAAGCACGTGTCATCCTGGCCAATCCTATATAATGAGCAACATTGTCACCTATTGCATTACCCGCACGGGCAATCATAAAATTGACATTTCTGATTTTACTCCAGTCCCATTGAGCTGCGTTCAACGGAGTAATGGCTCCTGACATCAATGAGTGAAGCTCAGAGGAAGTACTACCCGAACACATATTATCGGATGGATAATCATTCAATGAAAATATAGGGCCGGAACCATAAAACAGAAAATAGTTATAAAACTGATTTGAATAAAGTTCCAAATCCGAGGCATTATTAAAATAGTTCACCTCTGTAATACTTGTTTCAGGATATTTATCAAGGAAATCATCGTTACAGCCGATCAGTCCTAACAATCCGCATACAACTACTATTAATATATTCTTGTTCATCTCTATGCATTTTAAAAAGTAACATTAATACCGAATGAATTATACCGCTGGAACGGATATTTATGCCCACCAAGATTCTCCGGATCCACATTGTAATACCCATATAAACCCGAAGCACAGAACAGATTATCACCTGAATAGAATACCCGCAAACGCTGAATCTTGCACTTCGTCAGCCAGTCAGCCGGGAACGTATAACCGAACGTCAGGTTTTTCAAACGGAGATATGCCGCATTCTGCAAATAACGATCCAACGGGATTGTCATTTCTTTATTCGGAAGCCACTTGTTTGCTGTCGAATGAGTCAAGACAGGCCAATAGGCATCCGGATTCTGATTGTCATCTCTCCATCTGTCATAATAATGTCCTTCCATCTGAGAGAACCAAGGTTGAGCATATTTGCCAAAGAACAATTTATCGTTTGCATCCGGAGCATACTGATGCTTCATGACTCCCTGGAAAAACAAACTCAAATCAAAACCATTCCAGTTAGCCGCCAAGGTTACTCCAAAACGATAACGGATAGAAGAGTTTCCGATAATCGTATAATCGCCATGATCCTCCAACGTATTTTTACCTCTGCTGATCTTTCCATCCTTATCAAGATCCACATAATTGATCGTACCGGCTGAAGCTGGGTATTGAGACGGATACATCAATATTTCCGTTTGATCCGGCCCTTTCTTCGCCTCTTCGTCCGTTGCATACAGTCCATTGGTCTTTAACCCCCAGATCTCACCGATTTTCATTCCTTTATAATAAGAGGAAAGTGTTCCGGTCGGATTAGAAAATTTGGTAATCTCGGACTGGCTATCCGACAAATTGAAATCGACACTGTACTGAAGCGGTTTCCCGGCAACTTTGAACTGATCCCTCCATCCAATAGTCAGATCAAAACCGGTGGTTTTCAAATCCGCAGCATTTTCTTGCGGGACACTTGTTCCCAAAACATTAGGCAAGACTTGCCCGGTGGTCAACATATCTTTCGTATCCCGGCGATAAATATCACCCGTAAAATTCAATCGATTACCTAACAGAGCCAAATCGATACCGATATCCGCCGTTGAAACCTTCTCCCAAGTCAGGTTTCCTGCTACCAAGCCCGGGACCGAAACTACCATCGGCTGATTACCACCCAAAATCAACGTACTCTTTTTCGCACTCATTTCCGCAAAATAAGCATAAGCACCGACATCCTGATTCCCTAATTGCCCGTAAGAGCCTCTGATTTTGAACATATCGACATAGCGTTTCAAAGGCGCAAAGAATTTTTCTTCAGAAACAACATAAGCTACGGAACCAGAAGGGTTAAACACGAAACGATCATCATGCGGGAAACGGGAGGTGCCATCATAGCGTCCGTTAAACTCGATGATATAGCGGTTGTCGAAGATATAATTCAAACGTCCATAGACACCTCTCAAAGCCCACTCTTCCGTTTTTTCGCTGACCGTTGGCGTCCCATAAGCCAATTGTACCGTAGGCAAAGACTGAGAAATCAACTGCGTTTTCGTCATCGACTGAAAATTGTAGCGGTAGTCTTCCTGATTGAATCCGACAATAGCATTCAGATAATGTTTTCCACCAAACGTTTTCATGAAAGTACCATATACATCGTAAGTCATGTGTCTTACCGTCGTATTTTCACCGGTCACCGAATTGGGATTATTAAACTGCGAATCAAACATTCCCGGCCCCACATACAAGTCATAGGAAAGCCGGCTGTAATCCGTTTTTACTTTCTGCACGGAATAATTGAATTGACCATTCACAAACAGAACGTCTTTAAGCAGGTCGATCCGGGTCGTGAACAATTGAGAAAATGTTTCATCATATTTCTTAGCCAAACCGCCTTCTTCCAAATCTCCGAACTGCGAAGTGAAATCATACCAATGGCCATCCGAGGTCTGAACCGGAGCCACAAAATTCTGAGTGACATCGTCCATCGCATCTTTGAGCGAAGTCAAATAGGCGGAGCTGGAGTTATTCTGGACTGAAATAAATGAACTGTTACTTCCCAATTTCCACCACGGAGTCAGCTGCAAATCCATCTTTGCACGGACGTTATATTGATTAAAATCAAATGTTCCATACCGAACCATGCCATCCTGATATTGATAACCGCCCGACAAGTAATAATTCAACTTGTCCGTCTTGCCGGAAATGTCGATCGTATGATTCGTGGCAAAAGCATTCTTTTTATACAATTCGTCATAAATATCATCTGTCCGGACATAAAAACATTCCCCCAGCGACGGCAAATATAAGTTATCCGGATTGCTATGATCCGCCATATAGGCTTTAGCTGTTTCCAACAACTCATTCGGAAACTGCGGGGAGCCGTTTGCTATATTCCATTCGTTATAATGGATATAAGAGTCCAACAAATACTGAGGCTTGTTCGTCATGGAACGGAAAGAGAAGTTATTGTTGTAGTTGACCGTAACCCGCTCAGACTGCCCGGTCTTCGTCGTAACCAGAATAACACCATAAGCGGCACGGGAACCATAGATAGCAGCAGAGGCCGCATCTTTCAATACAGAGACATTCGCAATATCCGTCGGATTCAAATGGTTCATCTGCGTAACGTCTGAAATTACACCGTCAATAACGACCAACGGAGATCCACCGTTAATAGAAGTATATCCGCGAATATTAAAATCCGGAAGATCGTTAGGATCACCGCTCGACGGATCGATGTTCAAACTGGCGACAGCCCCCTGCAAAGCCTGACCGATATTCGTGATCGGACGATCATCCAGTTTCTTCGTATCGACCGTAGCTACAGCTCCGGAGAGATTGGCTTTCTTCTGAACGGCATAACCGACAACAACAACCTCTTCCAATAGTTCGGAATCTTCGACCAGCTGTACCGGGAAAAAAGTCTTTTCCGTGACTAAAACTTCCATCGGCTTATAACCGATATAAGAAATCAACAAAATACTCCCCGGAGAAACTTGGAGAGCAAACAGCCCATTCACATCCGTAATGCTCCCATTTGCAGTCCCTTTCTCCACCACATTTGCACCTATAATCGGATCGCCGTACAAATCCTTTACAACGCCTTTTATCTCTTTCCGATTCTGTTGTAAGACCTGCACTTTTGCTTCGGGCACGATATCTTCGGTCGACAATAAGACATAAGAACCGTCTATTTCATATGTAACATTTGTACCCGAGAAAATATGCTTCAACGCTTCCGGCAAAGAGACTTCCTCTACATTTACAGATACTTTGCGGGCGACATCAACCTTTTTATTATATATAAACAGATAATCCGTCTGCGTTTCAATTTCTTCCAGAATATTCTCAAGCCTGACATCGTTCTTTTGAAGCGTCACACGAACATTCTGCGAGCGCGAATTTTCCGCATGGAGGCAGAAAATAAACATGAATAATAATAAAGTGGTTATTTTCATGATTCTAAAAAAGTGTTTACGTCGGAACCTTTTTATCAAAACGATATCCGGCAAAGATTTTTTATTCATATCTTTGTAAATCAAGTTTATTAATACAGTTTATTTAATTGTGTTAGTCGAATGCCGGTGAGTGTGGGGACACTTGTCGGCATTTTGCATGAAGGTTAACTTAGATACTATACCATAGGCTATCGATTTAAAGTTAGACATCATTTTATATAAATAACGGACTCATCTTTGTTCCGCTCAAAAGAATATTTCGCATCTTTTTGCAAAATACGTAACGCATTATCTATACCATCTGAAATGCGGAATTTACCGCTACAGACATAATTGACAACCTGTTTGTTTTCCACAATTATCCGTATTCCATAACATTTCTCAAAACGTGACATCAACTCTTCGAAGGTCATGTTACGAAAACAGATCAGCCCCTCTTTCCAACGAAAAACATCAAAGTCTGATATCGGAGATGTGGCCAATTGTCCATTCTTCAAAGATGCCATATAATTAGGGGATAACAAGACTGACTCAGACGGATTTTTCTTATCGGACACCCGCACCGCTCCCTCCATCAGTGATGTGCAGAAATCTTCCGAATCGCTATATGCCTCCACATTGAACTTTGTACCCAGCACTTCGACATCACATTTATTTGTCTGGACTACAAAAGGTTTACCATCCTTATGAGTCACTTCGAAATAAGCCTCGCCATCCAGGGTTATTTCCCGTTTATCACCTGTAAAAACTGCCGGATAACACATTTCGGAACGGGCGTTCAGCCAGACGTTCGTGCCATCCGGCAGAGTCAGGTTTACACGTTGGCCGGCAGGAACTGTGATCGTATTCATCGCCTGCCCGATCTTTCGGATTTCCGATTTATAGAAATATGTGCCGCAGGCAATAGTAATGGCAAGCACGGCCGCGATCTTTATGACTTCCAACATAGCAACCGTATGGAGAGGACGAGATTTCTTTTCCTGAATGTGACCCTGCATGCGGCCTGACAGGATCATCGCATCAAAAAACTCGCGTTCCCTGAATAGCTCTTCCTCATTTTCAGGAGAGGCTTCCAGCCAGATACGGACAGCTTCTTTTTCATTCTTGGAAGCTTTCCCGTCAAAGAACTTATATAGTATTTCCTTTTCCATTATTCCTGTTTCTACTTATAAAGCAAATAAGTCGGAAAGATCCCTAACGGAAATAGGATTTTTTTCCGCAGGTAATTGCCTGTCGACAATCGTCAGCAGGCCTGTCGACAATTGTGGGCAGGCTTGTCGACGATTGTGAGCAGGCTTGCCGACAATTGTCGGCAGGCAAATATCAGCAGAAGAATCGGGGAAAGAATGCCAGTAAAGGGATGTAATCCTTCAAGGCTACGCGCAAGACTTTCAAGGCTTTGGTGATATGAAACTCCACCGTTTTTGTAGAGATGCCCAAGGCTTCCGCAATTTCCTTATGACTTTGGTTGCTGTAGCGGCTGCGGACAAAGATGTCGCGCGTCTGTTCGGGCAGTGTTTTTAGCGCATTGTCTACAAGAGTTTGCAGTTCGTCGGAAAACAATTTTTCGGGATTGCAGGCTTCCAAAGTGGCAATACGCAAGTTTAGTTCCCAGGTATCGCAATCCTTTAAATATTTGACTATTTCCTCCTGCGTACGCAGGCGTTGCAGATAATTCAGGCATTTATGCTTGATGACGGTCAGGATATAAGCCGGAACATTCGAACCGGGCGCAAGATTACTCTTATTTTCCCAATAATAGATCAGACCCTCGATCGCGATATCTTCCGCAATCATACTGTCGCTGACATAAGTATTGGCAAAATGGACAAAACGACTTTTGTAGTCAGTAAATAACTGATTAAAAGAGTATATCTCGGATTCGCCTTTCATAAGCATACAATAAAATCGTGGATAAAGATATACATAAATCTGACTTTTCCTGCTTTCTGGCGGGCAAAGATAATTTTTTTCTTTAAGTTTGCATGTAATATAGAAGAAGAGCCGATGAAGAAAATAAATATCACAACAGCAATCCTGTTGATCTATTTGGTCGTGATGAGTGTGATCGGTTGGCCGGGAAAGAAAGCCGACCCCGATTATGTACAATATTTCTGTGTAATCGGAGTGACTCTTCTCGTGATCGGTTTCTTACGTTTCCTGCAGATCAAACGGTTAAAGATCCGGGAAAAGATGAAAGACGGGAAAAAGGAATAACAGATTCAGTAATAATATAATATTCTAATTCATGAAAGACCTTGTAATCGGGCTGTCCCTGTTAGGGATAGTGAGTGCGTGCAGCCCTGCACCGCAAAGTAAAGACAATATCGAAGAAGATTATTGCCAATATGTAAACCCCTTTATCGGGAATGCGGACAACGGCCATACGTTTCCGGGTGCTTGCGCCCCATTTGGCTTGATACAGGCCAGCCCGGAATCCGGCGTCGGTTCGTGGAGATATTGTTCGGGATATAACTACGACGACAACTTTATCGAAGGTTTCGCCCAGACGCACCTCAACGGAACGGGTTGCCCAGACCTGGGAGACATCCTGCTGTTTCCGTTCAGCGGCGATATAAAAGACAATACATATAAAAGCGAATACGACAAATCCACCCAAAAAGCGGCACCGGGCTATTATGCCGTCACCTTGTCGGACTACGGCGTGGATGCCGAAATGACGGCGACTGCCCACACGGCACTTCACCGTTATACATATAAAGAAGAAGGCCCCGCCCGCCTGTTGGTCGACCTGCAGCGCGGCATGGTCGGCAGCACGGAAAGCCTGAAGACGCATGTCCTGGAAGCCGACATCGACATGCCGGACAACCGGACGATCACCGGACACAACCAGACGCGCGAATGGGTGACGCGCCATTATTTCTATGCAATCAAGTTCGACCATCCATACACAGTCAAAGAAGAACTTCCCGCCGAGAAAGGTGAAAAGGCCAAACGTCTGATTCTCGAATTCGACACCAAACCGGGCGAAGCCATACAGGTGAAAATCGCCATCTCGAGCGTCGGTGTCGACGGCGCACTTGCCTCCATACAGAAAGAAAACCCGGCATGGGATTTCGAAGCTGTCCGCCAGGCGACACACGACCAGTGGCAGGCACTCCTCGCCCGTGCGCAGGTTACAGGCACGACAGACGAGAAGACCAGCTTCTACACCTCCATGTATCACCTGATGATGCAACCGAACAACATTGCCGACACCGACGGCCGCTACCGTGGGTTGGACGACAAAATCTACACCTCTCCGACGGGCGAATACTATTCCACCTTCTCGCTCTGGGACACCTATCGCGCCGCCCATCCGCTGTACACGATCCTGAATACGGATAAAGTGGACGCGATGATACAAACCATGCTGGATCACGAAAAGATACAAGGTTTCCTGCCGATCTGGGCTTTGTGGGGAAAAGAGAATTTCTGCATGATTGCCAACCACGCCATTCCTGTGGTTGTGGACGCTTACCTGAAGGGCTTCAAAGGATTCGATGCCGAAGAGGCTTACCAGGCGGTCAAAGCCAGTGCCACCATAAGCCATTACAATTCCGATTGGGAAACATTCGAGAAATATGGTTACTTCCCGTTCGACATCATCAAAGCGGAATCCGTATCCAAGACGCTTGAATGCGCTTACGACGACTACTGCGTGGCCCAGATGGCAAAAGCATTAGGCAAGACAGAAGATTACGAACACTTCTCCAAACGTGCCGGATTCTATAAGAACCTGTTCGACCCGGAACTCAAACTGATGCGGGGAAAAGATTCCAAAGGCAACTGGCGCACACCGTTCAATTCATTCCTGCTGTCACACGCCGGCTCATCGGGTGGCGACTTCACGGAAGGCAACTCCTGGCAATACACCTGGCACGTACAGCATGACATACAGGGTTTGATCGACCTCATGGGCGGCAACGAAGCCTTTGTCACAAAGTTAGATTCCCTGTTTTTCCTGGAAAGTACGGCCGAAAACACCGGCTTCGTATCGGACGTGACCGGCCTGATCGGGCAATATGCGCACGGCAACGAACCGAGCCATCACGTCGCTTACCTATATAATTACGCCGGTCATCCGGAAAAAACACAGCAGGTGATCCGTGAAATATTCGACCGCTTCTATCTGGCCAAACCGGACGGACTGTGCGGCAATGACGACTGCGGCCAGATGTCTGCATGGTATATTTTCTCGGCCATGGGCTTCTATCCTGTCAACCCGATTAGTGGCGAATATGTGCTGGGTGCACCGCAGATAGAAAAGGTCTCGCTGTCGCTCCCCGGAAACAAGACTTTCACGGTTGAAGCCAAGGGCCTGTCGAAAGCCAATAAATACGTAAAATCCGTCGAGCTGAACGGTAAACCGGTGACCGGTCTCACCATCAGCCACAAAGACATTATGGACGGCGGCAATCTGGTATTCACCATGACAGACCAGCCGGCAAAATAATCAACAGCCAAGTCCGTTTCACCGGACTCAGATGACGCAAATGAGCGCGGAATAACGCAGATAATATAAATATAGTCTGCATTATTCCGCGCTCGTTTGCATTCTGTAAATACGAAAGCCAGAGAAATTAATTGAAAATTAAAAATTGAAGTTAAAAGCCACAATACCGGTTTCTATGCAAATCACGGTTCATAATTCATAAATCACAATCTATTCATCCTTCTTTTTGCCCTTATTTCCTCACAATTAGTCAAAAACCACACTTTTTTACTTGTAGTATCACTTGAAGAAAACAAGATAAATGATTTGAAATAAGGAAGATACGACAAATTCTCAAAAATCAGAAAACGCCTGTTTTTTAAGGGTAAAAACAGACAAAAATACGCCTATAACTTATTGGATATAAAACAGATAGATGGTAAAAAACGAAATGACTAAAAAAACGTACGTTTATTTTCGTCACAAAAATAAGCATACTTTTTAAACCTGCAATCCTTTTACCAAAGAAATTTTCTTTTTCTATATTCTTTCTTATCAATCAGATAGCTTACCAAGTACAAAAAACCCGTTTAGCCGGACGAACCCTCCAAAAATGACTAAAATAAACGTACGTATTTGTAGTCAAATTACAGAATTTCAACATTCAGATACGTGCGTACATAAGAGACAGCATTTATAGATGCTCAAATATATTTTTTATTAATTAAATTAATTGGATTATGAACAAATTGTTTTCTACTCTGATGGCTACCGCCCTGGTAGCCGGTTCAGTGGCTACAAACGCTGCGGTTCCTGAAAGACCTTATGAGTTTCGTAGAGCTGATGTAAGAGCTGCTATTCCAACTAAGACCGTGAATCAGATTCAATCTGACAAATGGTATCAGTTGAGAACGACAACTCACTACAACCCACTTAACATGCAGGCAGACATACCAAATTCCAGCATGCAAGAAGTATTGGTTCAATACCGGGATATGGTGACAGGTCAGCTTTACCTGCGTTTGGTTCCGGCAGCAAATGCACCTCTAAATCCTTCTTTGTGGAAGTTGGTCTATGATGAAGACGAGACTGTCGGTGGTGGCAAATGGAAATTCATCAACAAAGAGACAGGTGTTGAATTGACATTCGATCCTGCTTTTGCCGCTTCAACTAACTACCAAAACCAAGCATTGGGAGATCCGAGCTGGATGGTTAAAAGCTGTGTTGAAAACTGGGAATGGTATAACACCGACTCTCAGAATAGCAGTGACTTCGGAGAAGTAGCTCCTTATGCCTATTTCTCAAAAGACTCTGTAATCACAATGAGCCGTAGCTATGACGGTTACGTATACTCACGCAAAGGCTCGAAAAACGAGATGATCAACAACTCGGAAGCTATTCAGGCCTTAAAGATCCAGCCGGTCGAAGCGGCTCCTATCACGTTGGACTCTTATGCCTTCAATTCTATGATAGACTATCACAAGCCATCTGTAGATCAGAAATGGGCTAAATTCCTGTTCTTCGAAGGCAAACAAGGTCTCGACAATGCTGTTGGAATCACTCCGAACACGGGTGGTGTTATGGATGCAGACATGGCTTACAGGGCAGAAGAGGACTATCTTGCCCTCTCCGACTTCTACCAGACATCGGTTAGCCAGCTGGGTGGAGCAACAAATTCAGATGCATATAATAATGCTTTGATGGCTCTAATTGCTGCTGTAAACAACCTCAGTAATGCATCAGCAGATCTTTTTGGAGGAGCTAACGGACAAGGAGCAGAAGCTGCATTAACACAAGCAAAAGCGACTAAAAGCTCTTTAGAGGATATGGTCAGCAAGAACAAGGACAAGGTATCCAAACTGCAAGACAAATTTGATGAAGCCTATAATGTAGCATTGAATATTATCTCTGTTACTGGAAGATTCAATAACGGGGCTCTTCGGAATAATGCTACTTATCAGAAATATCTAAGAGAGTTTAATGCTGCAACAGATCCTATTGAAAAAGTCGAAGCTGCTTTAGCTGCCGGAAATGCCGCTTCAAAGGGTTTACACGGGAGTGATAAGAATGCTGTAGACGCAGCAATAAGCGGCTTTACAGATCTTAGAGAAGACTATACTAACTACAAAGCGGCCTATACAGAATTAAATGAGACAGAAAAAGCTCTCAGTGAGACAAAAGACAATTTGATCGCAGTTCAGGCTGCTTATGATAGTGCATTGGCAAAATACACCAATTGTCAAACGGCATATACAGAAGCATATGACCTGTTTATGACCTATAATACGGCAGATACACGGAGTCAATACCTGATCAACGGCAGCACTCATTTTATGAAGCTGCAATACATGAACGATCAGGAAGGTACTTACCTGATGGTCGATACCGCTTTCTGGCAGGGTAATTCGGTTTCTCCGATGAATGCGAACCTGAAGTTAGCCCATAAAGAATATAAGGCAAGCTCACCAGCTCCGCTTCGTGCCCGTTTCTTCTATAACTTCACCTACTATCCTACTTTGGACAGCTTGGTGATCGAACCGCTGAATGCTTCAGAAAAGAGCGTTGCAGACTATACGGCTAAGAAATCTTGGGCAGAATCTTGGATAGCGACTCATTTTGCATTCGCTTCGGACGTTCAGGCTAACGCTTCACAGGCAAGTAACTCCTGGACAAACGGCGGAACTCAGATCGTATTGAAACTCGAAGACCTCAGCAATTCCGGCAACTGCCTGACAGCTGCTATCGCTGACGCTGCTGATGCAAGACCTCTGAAATGTCGTATGGCATTCAACAATAAATTCACGCACCTGAAACGTACTACCCTGAATCCGGGTCTGTATACGATCAAGGCAGTAGACGGAGTGAATGCAGGAAGATACCTGGTTGACAACTTCTACGGTATGTTGATGTATGATGTTGAAGAAATGGATGGTGTTCAAGACTACAAGCAGATGCCGGCAACCATGTGGGTTGTTGAAAAGTATGGCAGCGATTGCGGTGACCTGGTAACAATCCATAACCGTGAATTCGGAACCCCATGCAACGCCCTCTTCACAGGTCAGCTGTATGAAGAAGACGGACGCTACTTTATCATCGACAACACGTATGGCGACTACTTCGGAAACTATATGACAACTGAAAGAATGATACCGAGTGGCCGATTGCTTCTTTTTGACAACTACGAAATCAAACCGGTTGAAGACAAGACCGCTCTGACAAGCAGATACCACGGTTATGGCTATATCGAGCCGGAAGTTCTGCCTTACACGAACTATGCATTGCGTTACAACCATAACAATGGCGACAAGTTCCTGAATGTACAGTCTAACGACTTCTTGAAAGTAACGACAGGTGACAATTCTTACTACGAATTAGACACTGTTTATGGTTACAATGGTTACAAAATGGGATTGAACGAATTCGGTTACGGTGCCGGTGTAATCGATGCAAACAGCGGAGTAGTATTGCCGCAGTTGGTACGTCAGCGCTATGTACTGAAAGTAAAAGATGTCAACCTGATTGACAACGACACTACTTATGTCGCCATGAACACAGCTGAAGGCGGCAACGGTTACTATATCGCGAAAGGCATCAAGGATATCCGTCAAAACGGTCTCGCTATTCTGGCTTCTTTCTATCTGAAGAACGACCAGGTTGACGGCGATGCTACTTGCTATGCATTGATCGATACCCGTATCAACAACTGTTGCGAAGACTATTGGTATGGTTACCGCCGTGCCAGCGTAGTAGATGCAAACGGTTATGTCGAATACAACACATTGGAAAACAATCCTAACGATCCGGTTTCTGCATTCGCACTGAAAGAAAACAATCGTCCGTTGTATCGCTCGATCCCTCAAGCAAACGTTAACTTCTTCCGCACGGTAGGAAACGTTGACCAGAAATTGTTTGAAGACAAGACCAACGAAACAGGAGCTCCTGCTTCCAACGTAATCGACGGCTTCAGCTACTTAGGCCTGGCTCAGGAAAAGATGAACGCAAGCGACGACTCTAAGGTATTCATCGTAGAACCGCTCCGCGCAATGGCAGCCCGCATGCCGCAATATATGTTGGCAATCGAGAAAGACACCGTTAGCGACGGCCTGTGGTGCAACACCAATACACATGGTTACTTCGAATCTCTGGAAGATGCAGCTGCTCAGAAAGAAGATTCAACCCACGTAGTATTCTACAACGGTTACACAGCCGGTCGCTTCCTGGTTAATCTGGCCGACAGCGTAACGAAAGGCTCTCACGCTTACAACCACCCGGATATGTACACATACAAAGGTTATGCCGTACGTCTCGGATTCATTGAAGGTGTGCACATGGTGATCACTCCTGAAAATGCAGCTAAGATCAACGCATTCTTAGGTGAAGGTACAGTTGAAGCCGGAGAATTCTTCTATGTTCCGATCAATGGTAAGACATTGGCAGACCTGAAGAACGAACAAGGCAAACTGATCCCGGGTAAACTGTTTGATCCTGCAAATACGAAGTGCAATGTTTACAACGCAGGTAAGCACAACAACTGGTCATTCTCCTTCCGTCTGATCGAAGATGCAAATGAAGGTGACACAGACAACTTCCTGATCGAATCCAACCTGGATGGACATTCAGCTATCGGTTCCTGGAAGGGTGCTTGGGTTAAGATCTACAACAACTGTCCGGTTGTCAACTACATCACGGGTGAACACAACTCAGTTGCAGGTTACGGCCTGACACCTGACAACGTAACAGACGGTGAAGTATTCAGCCTGACAACAACAGAAGGTGGTGCAACATCCAACGAAAGCATCCAGACTGCTACAGTCAGAGTAATGGCTAAGGCCGGCGCTGTAGAAATCGCAGGTGCTGCCGGTAAGAAAGTTGTTATCACAAACATCTTAGGCCAGGTAGTTGCCAATGCAGTTATCAACTCCGACAATGCAACAATCGCTGCTCCGGCAGGTGTAATTGTCGTATCGATCGAAGGCGAAGAAGCTGTAAAGGCTATTGTAAAGTAAATTAACATTACAATTTATAATCAAATAATTCTAAAATCGACCGCGCGAGGTTGTAGAGACGGGCATCCGTCCGTCTCTACTAACATCAATTAACCTGTGAAGGGGAACAAGGGGTCGGATTAATAATACTAAAGTATTGAAATAAAGTTCATTCTACAAGTACCCCTGTGAAGGTGGAAAGCAGACCAAAACAAGCCCCGGGAATTCAATCATCCCCGGGGCTTAGTTGTTTTATATAAGTGCAACCTGCCAAAGTCTTTCATTCTCCCAACCAATAGGAAACCCCATTGCCCGGACGTTGGCCGTTTGGGATAAGGTCTTTTAGGGCTCACCCGATAATCATTGGGGATAAATTCATTATTTTGCAAATTTGAGCTATCTTGTTCCCGCGCTTCGACGCGGGATCGCAGCGGAACAGGTTTTATATTGAACCATAAATGATGATTGATGAGTGTGT
>URZO01000027.1 GCA_900552465.1 uncultured Parabacteroides sp.
AACCCGCGACCCTAACCTTGGCAAGGTTATGCTCTACCAACTGAGCTACTTCCGCGATAACGGGTGCAAAGATAGAGGTATTTTTTTATTCTCCAAAACCTGACTGCACTTTTTTCATGCAATTTTCACAGTTCACACCCGCTCAAAATCATATCTTACTTTAGTCCAGTCGCTTCCATCCACATATTAGCCATCAGCTGGCGGCCGGGTAAATCAGGATGTACACCGTCATTCGACCAATAACGTGCCGGCGCCAACTTAACTGCGGCGTCAAAACCGGCCTGGAAAGGTACGAATACGGTATTAAATTCGCCTGACAGCTTACGGGCTGACTTGCGGAACTCGTCGAACATCGGATACCATCTGGAATCTTCTATCGCAGCGCCATCACGCAAAGTGAAAGGTTCGCAAAGGACTATCTGAGTATTCGGCAGCTTCTCTTTCGTATATTTCAAAAGAGCGCGCAGATCGTTTTCATACGTCTCGACAGTCCCTTTATATCCGTGTGTCAGCGTATGCCAATAGTCGTTCACACCGATCAGGATGCTCAATACATCGGGCTGGAAAGCCAGACAATCCAACTCCCAACGATCGCGAAGTTCATACACCTTATTCCCGCTGATACCACGATTATAAATCTTAGGCTGCAGGGCAGCTTCTTTCTCCAGCAATTGTGTTGCTGTAAAAAGCACATAGCCGCTACCAAACTGTTCTATCGTATTGCAACGTTTACTATTCTTATCACGGCCGCAGTCGGTGATGGAATCGCCCTGGAACAGGATCACACAATCTTTTTTCAGGTTGATCTTCGGAGCATGCACAGATGTATTTTCTTTCACGGCAGCTTTTGCGATCTCCGGGATCATCAGGGCGCTGAACCCTGCCAATGCTCCCTTTTTCAGGAAGTCTCTTCTGGAATTTTTCATGGGTAGAAATAAGTTTATTTTATTACATTGATTGAATTAAATACAAAGATAGAACTTTAATAAAAAACTTGTACACAAATACAGGGCTTTTATATCCTGGCAATCAGTTCACGGACGAGTGTCGTCATAACCGCCGCCGCTTTATTGGCTGCCACAATCACATCTGCACCGTCATTGACAAAGTCATCGGCAAAATGATAACCTTCGTTTGTAATGACAGACATACCGAACACGCGCAGGCCGGCATGACGGGCCACGATTACTTCCGGAACGGTGCTCATTCCGATCGCATCGCCTCCTACCCGACCGTAAAAAGCATACTCGGACGGCGTCTCAAAAGAAGGACCGGTCAAACCGACATACACGCCTTTCTTCAAAGGGATATCAAGAGAAGCAGCAATCTCTTCGACAAGCCGGATAAACTCGCGGTCATACGCGCGCGTCATATCCGGGAAACGGGTTCCGAACTGTTCATTGTTCGGGCCGATCAGCGGATTAGGCATCATATTGATATGATCGCGTATAATCATCAGATCGCCCACTTTGAACGTATTATTGATACCGCCGGCAGCATTAGAGACCAAGAGATTCTTTACGCCGAGCAATTTCATCACCCGGACGGGGAATGTCACCTGCTGCATCGTGTAGCCTTCATAATAATGAAAACGTCCCTGCATGGCAAGCACTTGTTTACCGCCTAATTTGCCGCAGATAAAGTTACCCTTATGCCCCGTTGCCGTCGAATGCATAAAATGAGGGATCTCGCTGTAAGGGATAACGGTTGCTTCTTCGATCTGATCGGCAAGTGATCCCAGGCCGCTGCCTAAAATAATAGCCGTTTCCGGATTGCCGGTAATACGGGATGCCAAATAGTCGGCTGCTTCCTGATAAAAAGCATTGTCTGTTGTATTCATATTCGTTCTAATTTATTTTTCTTTCAGATGAAACTTTTGTTTCCCCGGCAAGAAACTTTAGTTCCATGGGCATGAAACTTTAGTTCCGTGCCTATGAAACTTTATTTCCATGCCTATGGAATTTAAAATGCATGCCTATGGAATCCGGCTTCGATGCTTATGCCTTTCCCACGAGCTTATAGGCCAATCGGGCAGTCTGCTCCATGATTTCATCTTCGCCCGGGACTTTCTTATCCTGCATCAGGATCTTGCCGTTGCAGATAACGGTGTCGATACAACTGCCGTTTGCCGCATAGACCAGATTGGATATAAAATTATGGTTCGGCGTAAAGGCCGGGATATGCAAATCCACCAGACAGAGATCGGCCAGATAACCTTCGGCGATTCGTCCGGCTTTCAGTCCGATAGCCGAGGCACCGGCTTCGGTCGCCGCCTGGAATATTTCGCCTGCGGGAACCGCTTCCGGATCTTTCCGCCAGGCTTTGCCCAAAAGAGAGGCGAGCTTCATCGCCTCGATCATATCCAAATTGTTGGAAGAAGAACAGCCGTCAGTGCCCAAAGCGACTGTTACACCTGCTTTCCGCATCTCACTGAATTTAAACTGAATGCCGGAAGCTAACTTCATATTGGATGCCGGGTTATGCACCACCTTGACTCCATGATCCGCCAGCATACGGATCTCGTCATCATCGATATAAAGACCATGTGCGATGATCAGACGGGGCGACAGCAGACCTAACTTGTGCAAATAGCGAACGGGCGTAAGGCCGAACTGCTTGACCGAGTCTTGCACTTCCCCTTCCGTTTCCGCCAGATGCAGATGGATCGGAACGGAATGTTCCGCAGCAAAGCCATGTATCCATTGCAGCAATTCCCCGGAAACCGTATAGATCGCATGGGGACCGACTGAATATTGTATGCGTTCGCTATACTTATCCGTCTCGGCAATCAGCCTCTCGTTCTCCCGTTTGCTCCGTTCGGCCAACTCCGGTTTGAAATGGTCAAAGCAGGCTCCCGAGAGCAGCGTCCGCAAACCCATTTCTTCCACTGCGTCGGCCGTTGCTTCGAATTTATGATACATATCGAAGAAAGTCGTCGTGCCGCTCTTTATCATTTCCAGGCAAGCCAGCTTCGCGCCCCAATAGACATCCTCGCGGGTCAGCTTGGCTTCATTCGGCCAGATCTTCTGCTCCAACCAGGGCATCAGCGGCATATCGTCTCCGAAACCGCGGAAAAGCGTCATAGCGGCATGCGTATGTGCATTTACCAATCCTGGGATCAAGGCTTTACGCTTCCCGTCGATAACCTGGTCCGCCTGCACTTGCAGGTCTGTTCCTATCTGTTTAATTTCCCTTTCTTCTATATAAACATCTGTCACTGCGTCATTCAACAGGACACCCTTTATCAATATACTCATACGAATTTAGCCTTCATGTTCTTTATCTTTTCATCACGGATACGTCCCAGCAAGCCGGAAAGTTTGTCCCGTTTCACAGCGGCAAAGGCACAACTCTCCTTCACCTCGACAACGCCTAAATCATCCTTTTCCAGTCCTCCTTTTTGGAAAAGGAAGCCAACGACGTCTTTCTTGCTCAACTTATCCCGCTTCCCGCGGTTGATCGTCAGCGTCACCCATTCGGAACGGACCGGTTTCTTTGCCACTTCGGGCAGGAAAAACTCTTCCGGTTCACGGGTGATATATTCGGGAACGGTTTCCTCTTCATTCAAAATCAGGTAAGCGACTCCTTCCGCGTTCATACGGGCGGTACGTCCGTTACGGTGTACATACGCTTCTTCGTTAATCGGAAGATGATAGTGGATTACATTCTTGACTTCGGGGATGTCCAGGCCGCGGGAAGCTAAATCGGTGGAGATAAAAACGGTAGCACTGCCGTTACGGAAATGCGACAAAGCGCGTTCGCGTTCCGGCTGCTCCATTCCTCCATGAAAATATTCGTTATCCACACCCATTTCGGTCAGGTAATTGCTCACCCGTTCCACCGTCTCACGGAAATTACAGAAGATCAGGGCGGAACCGCCTTTCAGCTCTCCCAACAGTTTATAAAGCGTTTCCAACTTATCTTTCACCGGCGATTTAACTACGCGCAAAGTAAGCCCTTTCGCCTCCTTCACCTCTTTCAGGAAAGATAAACGCACCGGAGCCGTAATTCCGGTAAAAGGAGGAATCTCGACCGCAGCTGTCGCCGAAGTTAAAACACGGCGGCGGACGCCCGGAAGATGCGCCAGTATCTCTTTCATCTCTGCTAAGAAGCCGAGTTCGAGCGACTTGTCGAACTCATCCAGTACCAGCGTACGCACGCTATCCAGATCGATATTTCCCCGTTCCAGGTGATCCACAATACGTCCCGGCGTACCGATCAGAACCGTCGGCGGATGTTCCAGACTTTTCTTCTCCGTACGGATCGGATGTCCTCCGTAGCAGCAGTTCACCTTATATCCGGCACCTAATGAACGGAATACGGTTTCGATCTGCAAGGCCAACTCCCGCGAGGGAGCGATGATGAGCGCCTGTATCTTTTTATCCTCATCCGTCAGTGTAGTCAGTAACGGCAGCAGGAATGCCAGCGTCTTACCCGAGCCTGTCGGACTGAGCAGCACCATGTCTTTTGTCGTTCCGGCGTCCAGCACGGCTTGCTGCATCTCGTTCAGAGCCGCAATGCCGGTATTAGCAAGGGCGCGGGCGATTATTTCATTATTCGTCATATCAATTGAATCGTTTATAAAATTCAGCCACCGACTCTATCCCTTTGTAGAAGAAATCGAGCGTACAGCTTTCGTTCGGCGAATGGATCGCGTTCTGTTCAAGACCGAAGCCCATCAGGACAGTCTTAATCCCCAACACCTGCTCAAAAGTAGCGATAATAGGAATACTGCCACCGCGACGGACAGCCAGCGGACGTTTTCCAAACGCGACAGTGACCGCCTCTTCGGCAGCCTTATAAGCCGGCATGTCGATAGGGCAAACATATCCCTGGCCTCCATGTTTCGGAGTTACTTTCACCTTTACATAAGCGGGTGCCACGCTGGCGATATAATCTTCGAACAGTTTTGAAATCTTGCTGTGGTCCTGATGCGGTACCAGACGGCAGGAAACTTTGGCGTATGCCTTGGAAGGAAGAACCGTTTTGCTTCCCTCTTCCGTATAACCACCCCAAATGCCGCAGATGTCGAACGACGGACGGCAACTGTTGCGCTCCAATGTAGAATATCCTTTTTCACCAAACAGCTCATCCACGCCGATAGCCGCCTTATATTTCGCTTCGTCAAACGGGATCTGTGCGATCATCTCACGTTCGGCCGGCGAGACTTCTTCCACGTCATCATAAAAGCCGGGAATCGTGATCCGCCCGTCGGCATCTGTTATGTCGGCCATCAGCTTACACAATACATTGACCGGATTGGCAACCGCACCGCCGAAATGGCCGGAATGCAGATCCCGGTTAGGCCCTGTCACCTCTATTTCCCAATAAGCCAGTCCGCGAAGACCGGTTGTCAACGAGGGAGTCTCGGCACTGACCATGCTGGTATCGGAAACCAGGATCACGTCGGCTTTCAACAGTTCCTTATGTGTACGACAGAAGTCCTCGAGGCTGGGCGAGCCGATCTCTTCTTCTCCTTCGAAGATAAATTTCACATTGCATTTCAACAGGTCCAGATTCAAGGCTGTTTCAAAACCTTTCACCTGCATCATCGCCTGGCCTTTATCGTCGTCCGCACCACGCGCCCAGATACGGCCGTCACGGATTTCCGGTTCGAAAGGCTGGCTCTTCCACAATTCTAACGGTTCGGCCGGCATCACATCGTAGTGGGCATAAACCAGCACAGTCGGGGCATCCTGAGAAACCATCTTCTCGCCATATACAACCGGATTACCTTCTGTCGGCATCACCACAGCCTTATCGGCACCGGCAGCCAGCAAGAGTTCTGTCCAGCGTTTTGCACACGCCTCCATATCAGGCTTATGTTCTTGTTTCGCACTTATCGACGGAATACGGATCAAGGAGAAAAGCTCCTCGATGAAACGGTCTTTGTTTGATTCTATGTACGTTTTTATTGACATCATATTTTTATTTTAATTATACTTTGTTTCCACTACAATGCAGCAACCACTTTTCTTATATTGGCAAGTCTTTCTAAAAAGGTTTTGTCCGATTTAGCCACTTGCATGTCATACTGGGTTTGCTGACGAATCCAAATATCCGCATCAATGCCAAGCGCAGCTTCAAACAAAAGCGCATATTCCGTAGAAACAGATCGTTTTCCATTCAATATTTCATTAAGCAATGTTGGAGATATGCCCATTTGTGCTGCAAGTTTCCGCTGTGAAATACCCCGGTATACTATTTCATCTTTTATCAACTCACCCGGATGTATAGGTTCGGATGGGGTCAGATTATTAGCAATCATTTTAGGATCAACTCCTTGAAGTGTTATCATAACGCAATTATTTATAATGATTTGACAATTCGATTATATTACATACGGTAACAATCGGTTCCTCTATCGAATCTCTTACAGTAAATTCAACCCGATATTTATTATTCACCCGTATGGATGAAAGACCTTTTTTATCACCTTTCAATACTTCATAATTCAAAGAATTTATCGACAGAAGATCTTCTACCCTTTTGGCATCCAACAGGAAATCCACACATTTTTGATACCGCCTTACAACATCAGGCTGGTAACGGTGCTTCTTATCATCCACCTTTCCCTTGATATAAAGATCTCTCAAATATGCTTCCTCAAATGTAACAACCATATTGTCTTCGTATTTAGATACAAATCTAACACATTCTCCCGACATTCACAAAAATGTGAACAGAAACTTTCTATTTCGTTTTCCGCTTATACAAAAACGATTGCCAACGTTCTTCGATATTTCCCTGGCGAAACATTTCGTAACGGGCCATAATGAAGAACAGATCGGAAAGGCGGTTTACGAATTGAAGGATTTCCGGCGAAACGGGATCTTTTCGGTTCAAGGTCCAGAGACAGCGTTCGGCACGACGCACGATCGTGCGGGCCAACTGTAAATGAGCCGATACCGGCGAGCCGCCCGGCAGGATAAAATAGCCGTTATCTTCCATCTTCGCCGACAGGTCGTCGATCTGTTGCTCACAGAAAGCGACCAGGTCTTCGGACAGGGCGTTCGGATTCTTGTCCCGGATGGCAGAAGGGGTTGCCACGTGCGACATCACCACCATCATCTCCCGTTGTATCTTCCCCAGCAGATCGTGCCACTCGTGTCCGGCAGGAAGCAGCGCACGGACAATGCCAATTTCAGCATTCACCTCGTCCAACGTTCCGTTCGCCTCTATCCGGATGTCGTCCTTATCCACTCGTTCGCCCCCATGAATACCGGTGCGTCCTTTGTCTCCTCCACGTGTATATATCCTCATTTTTATCAATTTTGATAAGTACTGTGACAAATATAAACATTATCTTTGACTATTCTATTTAATCTAATTCTCATGAAAGCAAATCTGATTCCCGCACTCTGCCTGTTATGCTGCATAACGGCAAATGCCAAAGTAAAATTACCGCAATTGTTAAGCGACCACATGGTACTCCAACAGCAGGCCGATGCACGTTTATGGGGAGAAGCGGCCCCCAACAGTACAGTAACGATCCGGGCATCCTGGACAAACCAGCCCGTTGAAACGAAAGCAGACGCCCAAGGATTCTGGAACACGGCCATCGGTACGCCGAGCGCAAGTTTCACCCCACAGACACTGACCATCAGCGACGGAGAGCCCGTGACGCTCCACGACGTACTGATCGGCGAAGTATGGTTCTGTTCCGGGCAGTCCAATATGGAAATGCCGTTGAACGGTTTCGACAAATGCCCGATATACGACTCTAACAATGTGATAGCCGACGCCCCGAACCATCCAGGAATCCGGGTAGCCACGATCGAACGCAAAAGCGCCCTCACCCCGCAAACATACGCAAACGGAGAATGGAAAGAGCCGACAACCGAAAATGCGCAATGGTTCAGTGCCACCGGCTACTTTTACGCACTGGCCCTGCAACGGACGCTGCAGGTTCCGGTCGGCATCATCAACTGTTCCTGGGGCGGCTCGTGTGTCGAAGGCTGGATGCCGGAAGAGATTCTGAAGGACTATAAAGACATCGACCTCAATAAGGCTAAGGAAAAAGAAAATAGCTGGACGCATCCGATGATCATGTACAACGCACTGCTCTACCCCTGCCGGAACTATACGATAAAAGGATTCGCCTGGTATCAGGGATGCAGCAACGTAGGACGCGCCGATACGTATGCCGACCGTATGGCAACGATGGTCCGGCACTGGCGCTCGATCTGGAAAGAAGGCGATATCCCATTCTATTATGTGGAAATAGCACCCTTTGCTTATGGCAACAAACCGGAAGCAATCGACGGCGCCCTGCTCCGCGAAGCCCAGTCCAAGGCACAGGCACTGATCCCTAATAGCGCCATGATCTCGACAAACGATCTGGTCGAACCCTACGAGGCCCCGCAGATTCATCCGCAAAACAAGAAAGACATCGGCGACCGCCTGGCTTATCAGGCTTTAGCCAAAACATACGGCTATAAAGGGATTGTGGCAGACAGCCCGTCCTACAAAGAGATGCAGGCAGACGGAGATAAGATTACCGTCCGTTTCAACTATGCAGAAAAAGGATTCAGCCCGTGGGTCGACATCGAAGGTTTCGAGATTGCCGGACAGGACAAGGTGTTCCACCCGGCTAAAGCCAAATTTGGTTCCGCCCCGAACGAGATCGTCGTATCATCTCCGAAAGTAAAGAAACCCGTTGCCGTCCGTTACTGTTTCCGCAACTTCCAACCGGGCAACCTGAAGAACTATCGTAACCTGCCGGTTATTCCTTTCCGTACAGATAGTTGGTAAACCATTCGTTTCCGGCCGGGTCCACCCAATAAAGATGCGTGTATCCGGCCAGTACATTTTTAAGACGATAGAGCGGAGTATCCGTTTCCACTCCTTTGGCCGTATAAGCGACAGCACAGGATGGAAGCGGATTCTTTTGTTCCGCCAGGCGGGAATAATGAAACTCGTGTCCTTTCAACCGGAAATCCCGATAGACTAAAGTACGATAACCCAGGCGCAGTTTCATGTTTTCCATCGTGGCCGTTTGGTGCAAAACACCTGCCATCGGATATGCAGTCCCAACCTTATCCCGTATCTCGTCCGAGAGATACATCATCCCTCCGCACTCCGCCAGCAAACGTCCTCCCCCTTCGGCATAGCGGCGGACAGATTCGAGCATCGGCTTGTTTGCCGATAACGCGGCAAGATGCAGTTCGGGATAGCCGCCGGGGAAATAAACGAAATCTGCTACAGGCAAGGAAGCGTCTTTCAACGGGCTGAAATAAACGACTTCACCCAAGTCATGCAGATAACGGATATTTTCTTCATAGACAAAATTAAATGCGGCATCGCGGGCAACGGCCGTACGGAGAGGAAGATGACACACCCCCTGCCCCCTCTCGAGAGGGGAATGAATACTTTCCGACACACTTGTCAGTTCCAGCAGGCGGTGGATATTTACATGTTTCTCAACAAGCTCCGCCACACGGTCGGCAAACTCTTCGAAACAAAAATCCTCATCCAGCGAAAGCCCCAAGTGACGGCTGGGAATCTCCACATCCGCACGTTTGGGAAGATAACCCAACGCCTCCACCCCAGCGTCTTCACAGGCCTGTTTCAAGAAGGAATAATGATTTTCAGAAACGACAAAATTAAAGACCGCCCCAACAACCTTTATGCTTCTATTAAAATGTTTGAAGCCATACAATAAAGGTGCGACGGAATAGGCAGTACTTTTGGCATTTACAATCAGCACCACCGGTATCTGCAACATACAAGCAATCTCGGCGCTGCTTCCCTGCATCCCATCGTACCCGTCAAAAAGCCCCATCACGCCTTCGGTCACTGCCACATCCGCCCCGGCCGTATAGCGGGCATATAAATCCCGCACGTGCAGCTCTGACATCATATACCGGTCCAGATTTATCGACGGACTGCCGGCCGCCATCCTGTGATGCCGCGTGTCGATATAGTCCGGTCCGCACTTAAAAGGCTGTACCCTGAGCGAACGGTTTTTCAAGGCACGAAGCAGCCCAAGCGTAAATGTCGTTTTCCCGCTTCCGGAAGAGGCGGCGCCGATTAGGAGGTGAGATTGCATATTTGTATGTTTTATAGTGAGACAAATATACGACAAAGCCCCGGATTTATCAATCCGGGGCTCCATATCTAATACTTAGTCACTTTATAAATATTTATTTCGCTATACTCCAAGGGAATTTATAGGTCGCACCATTTATTTCTACCGAAATATTCATCGTCTCTCCTTTCTTGCGTTCTATATGTATGTAGCCAGAGATAACTTCACCCGGATTTATCGTAGTCTGCTTTAAATACCCTTCCTCTTTCACCATTCTGTCATTCATCAACGCGTTTTCATAAGCAGCAATCCGATTACTGGATATAACTTGTGCTTGGTAAGCAGCTGCGCCATCGTACGAAGTTGTCGTTGATGATGTATATGAACTCCCCGAGTAAGAACCCGTTCCAGAATAAGAACCGACAGCCCATCCTCCCGAACCGGCAGCCATAGCGTTTCCCGACACGTTAGCGGTACCGCTGGAATAAGTGCTCGAATTTGTAGTAGAAGAAGAATAACCTGCATTTGAGGCCGCCAATCCCTCAGCCAGTCCATTTAACGCAGCCGCCCAGTTCTGCTTACGATTTACTTTTTTCATATAGTCTTCTACTGAATAGACTGTCAATCCGATATATTTACCTTTTTTATCTCGGGCATGCGATTTAATATTTGACGGGTAAAAATCTATTGGCGACAACGAGTTGTTTGCAATCACGATCGTTATCCGAAAATACTTACCATAATCTTTTACCTGAGAATTACTTAATGCAAGCATCAAACCGTTTTTTACATAATACTGCCAAGGGGTACCATTTTTATATTCACTTTTCATTTCAGATGGATCAGGAGATTCAGAGATCATCTTATCATCTCTGATTCTGTATTTGCAAGCATATCCCTGAGCATTAGACAAGATATAATAATCATGGGCAGGTTTATCATCTACATATTCAATTTGCTTACATAAAGACCCATCTTCCGAAAACTGTGTTAAAATACCATTCAGCTTACCCTTTTTAAAATCGGCATGAGTCGCTATCAATCCATTTTCATAATAAACAGTATATTCTCCATCCGATATTCCTCTGATACGATTTCCCTTCTCCTTTACCTTTCCGTTTTTATAATAAATAGTAAACTCTCCATCAAAAACTGAATTTCGATCATCATTTTTATCCATAGTGAGACAGAGACCTTCCGACTGAAGTTCTCCTGTTAGAAAATAATCCCGATAATGCTTTGGAGCTTTCAGATCAGAGTTTTTCTCTATTACCCGATAATAAGAAGCAAACTTAGGACTGGAGACACCTTTCCAATCTTTGTCAAAATAAACAGTATCTACATCTGTACTTTCCTGAGAATAGACAGAAAACACACCAAGTATACATACCAACAATAATAATAACCTTTTCATATCTGCAATATGTCTCGTTTTTTTCTCCTTCCAGCTCCTAAAAAGAGAGTTCATAAAACACAAAAGCGCGGAACTGCTAATGCCCACGTCTTAGTTTGAAGGTCCTGAGAAACCTAAGAGTACAGATATGGAACAGCAGCCCCACGCCTATAGCGTGAGAACCACTATGCAAATCCTTGTACTCTAATTAGAAAATTTCTCAGGTTTTCAAACTACAAGATAAGCATAACGCTTCTTTTCAAATTTCTAATACATTTTTGAAACGAGACGCTTCCCGTTTCTATTTTGCAAATATAGTGAAAGTTTCCGGCATATATCACGATATCTGCAAAAGAATATCATGATATTTTTACCGGAAACTCACTAAAAAACAAGCCGTAGCTTCAAAAAAGGGTCGGAAGGCCGGAAGGCCGGTTACGGTTTTTCAGTCGCCTCGACTGGAACTTTCCGCCAGCTACCGTCGGCCTGTTTTTCTATCAGACCGTTTTCTTCCCACGCTTTCCTGGCATCTTTCCATGCCGATATTTCCCGATGAAACTTTTCTTGGCACAGCTTCGCCGCTTCTGTAAACCGGAAGGGATCCGGAAGTTCGGACAGGAGTTGGCCTCTCCAGGCTGTACGCTGTTTCATCGGCGGGATCGGCGTGTCGTTTTTCAGGATGCTCTGCAAAGCCAGCGTGTGTTCCAACGTCGCGTCGGCCAGGAAGCAGGCGATGCGGAAGTCCGTGTCTGAAATAAACACACCCCCTGTGGAGGACTTCTCGGGCACGAACCCTTCCGGGCTATCCGGATCCAGCCAACGGACGGAAGACAGGATACAGGCATAGCGGATGATCTTCGCCCGAAGACGGAAAATCGTCGACTCCTCAGTGGGATCATCGGGAGAGGCTTGTTCCAGGCGGGCCCGCATCAACCGGTTCAACCGTTTGGTTTGCTTCTCCGTCAGCTTCCAACGGACGGCGTTTTCCGGCTGTTCTTCCTGCCAACTGGCGATGTAGAGAAAACGCTCTTGTAGCCTGCGCCTGCGCCGGTCAAGACCGGGATCCAAATCTTCTTCATAAGGAAGATTCTGATATTTCACGGTGTTGGGCATCACGTAACAGGTCAGACGACTGGTCAAACCGTTCTGGTTGGTCTGATAAGCGTTTACAAACTGATCTTTTGTCCCCGTCAGAGAGACGACCAGTTTCGGATCGCGAACTTCGATGTTACCTGCTATTTTCGTACTTCGAGACACGGTTTCACCTTCATAGGCTTTATTAAAGACAGGATCGAAGGAACCTGTCTCCTGCTTTTTGTTGGCATAGCCGAAGGCGTTCATCTCCGAATCTTCCATCAGGAGCGCCAACTTTCCGTTGTCACGCATCTGTTCAACCAGCTTTGCCAAAGTCGTATCTGCCGCGACACGATGAAAGGTTGCATGCAACGGGTCTTCAACACGACGCGACAGAACATCCTCCCACAGGCGGGAGAGGAAGCGGGTCTGCGCCACGACACTTTTCCCGGAAGCCGGTTTGCCGACGACATTTACAAAGACGCTGGGGAAGTGCCACCTGTTCTCCCAGACCTTTGTCTGCGAAAGCGCGGCGGCACACTGTGCCAAGACGCCCAAGACGCAGGCATCCATCTCGTGCGGTTCATGTTTTTCAAGCGATACAACATCTTTAAACATCGCTGGAAGCAACGGATACAACTCGCTCGGAAACAGAGGAAGATGGATTTCTTCCTCCGAAACCTCTATTCCGGCCTCAGCGGCCTTCCGGCCCTCCTCCTCTGTAAAAACTTCATTTTTTTTTGAGCCAAACTGGTCGGTATACTTTCTGTAAACAAAAGAAAAGGCGTTACGAAACTCCTTTTCAGACTGCCCGAGCCGGCCGCCAAAACGTTTCCAACAGACTTCGACAGCCTCGCTCTCCGCATATCCGCGCGTGTTACACAGACCGGCAAGCCCGGCAGTAGGTGTTGCCGTACTGCCATTCACCAGACCTGCCATCTTGCGCTCGAAATAGCGTTCCAGTTCCCCGGCAAACAACATAATATCCAGGCGGTTCTTCACCCCTCTCCTTCCCCTACAGGGAGACTTGACCAATGTCGCTTCTTCCTCCGCAGGCACAGCGAGCACCATCGGGCGGGCATCAAAGTTGCACCACAACCCGGCATCGTAGTTCAAAAAGCAGCAACGCGAGACATCCTTGCAGACGCTGTCCAGAGCCACGCCTTCCAGTGCCAGGTCGGCCATCAGCTGTTGTTGCACCGGTACGATCGTTTCTTCAAACGTACCCATACCGGGCAAACAAACAACGAAATGTACACCCTTTTCCGAAAGGCTTTTCCACGCCATCGCGATATAGGGCAGCTCACGGGCCTTCATCAGCAAGGCCTGCATCTGGTCATCCGTCAGATGGTCAAAATCCATCAGTGCCAAACCGGTCTCTTTTTTAACCTCTCTTTTCCCCCGTTTCTCATGAAAAAGAGCACCGAAGGTCACGGCCGGCAGCTGTGCCTTCACAGAGCCGTATAGCTTTTCTTTCCCCTTATTCAAACACCGCCGGGCAGCATCGGTCAACTGCCTTACCTTCCCGTCCAGCAAACGGGTGGCAGGCTCGGTTATCACTTGCCGGATTTCATCCAGCGTTAAAGTGCCGGAAACCCGGCTGTTTTTCACATTGGCAAACCATGACACCTGCACGTCTGCCAAACTCGGCTTATCTGTTTTCATAAGATATCCTCCTCTTTTAAAATATTATCTACTGGTGAGCCCAGAAAGCTCACGATTATACTCACTTGCTTCGGGGTCAAGACCTTCCGGTATGGTTGCCAGCCGGCTTTTACCAAAGCATCCACTAAATCCTTATTTCTTCGGATCCAGACACCCAGTTTTTTCGACGCGCTCCTGGGTGAAGAGCACGGAGCATACAAACAAGCTACTTGTTTGAAGCTCATATCCATTTGTTCTTTCATAAAAAACATAGGATTTTTATCGGGCGAAGTGTGCACCCTTCGTCCGAAGATTAAATAAAAAAACATGATGTTTAGTAACGGCATCTTTAAAGCCATCCCAAGCAGCAACATCAAAACGGGATGGTTCGCCAGCAGTAGCAAGAACGCTACGTTTAGTATTAACAGGAGCAATATCAGCACATTGCTCTCTTTGTTGCTGCGACAAGAGTAAACCTTTTCGAGGGAATATCCAAACATTTTCGCGGAAAAAAAATAAAAAATAGCCAAAGCACCCCATACGTACCCGAACATCTCCGAACAACGATTTTATATCCACCCGTCTACCTATCTTTACATCAAACAAAAAGAAAAGGAGGATATAGTTATGGCTATCAAGTACAAATCGGTTCTACGTAAAGATTTGAGCAAGGATGCCCAGAAAGACGCAAAGAAGTATTATGGCAGTGTCTCTTCTACGGGAGCGCTGACTTTAGATCAAATCTGTAACAACATTGCTGCCTACAGCACAGCTTCACCGGGTGATGTCAAGCTGGTGATCGACGGACTTGTTTTCGCAGCAACCGAAGCACTGCTTCGCGGCGAAGTCGTCCAACTGGGTGAGCTGGGTAACTTTCAGTTAAAAGTAAGTAGCAAAGGGACCAGCACTGCCGAAGAGTTCAACGCATCGCAGTTCACGCGACCTCACATCATCTTCCGTCCCAGCATCCGCCTGAAAAGCGCGATCGAAAGAGTGAGTGTAGAGAAATGGCCTGTCAACAACTCTTCATCGTCCTCTACCGGTGGAAGCGAAGAGGAAAGACCGGGAGAACTCTAAAAACAAAAAGCGGTATGCCACTATTGAGACATACCGCTTTTTTATATGTACTTATCAAGGTCTATTCAAAAAACCTTCGTACATTATTTAGTATTGTTCCTTCTCGTTCGGGAAGTCCTGGGTCTTTACATCTTCGATATAGGCTTGCACCGCACGGGTGATTTCTTCGGCCAGGTTTGCATAACGGCGCAGGAAACGGGGAGAGAATCCCTGGTTGATACCCAGCATATCGTGCATAACCAAAACCTGTCCGTCCACACCTCCACCGGCACCGATACCGATCACCGGGATTGTCAGTTCGGAAGCGACCTGTGCAGCCAAAGCAGCCGGAATCTTTTCCAGAACGACAGAGAAGCAGCCGATTTCTTCCAGCAAGTGAGCATCTTCGATCAGCTTTTTCGCTTCCGCTTCTTCACGGGCGCGGACGGTGTAAGTCCCGAATTTATTAATCGATTGAGGCGTCAACCCTAAATGTCCCATAATAGGAATACCGGCACACAGGATACGTTCGACCGATTCGCGTATTTCCGAACCGCCTTCGAGCTTGATACAGTCGGCATGCGTCTCCCTCATCACACGGATAGCGGAAGCCAAAGCCTCTTTCGAGTTACCTTGATAAGTACCGAAAGGAAGGTCTACAACAACCAGTGCGCGCTTCACAGCCTTCATCACCGATTTGCCATGATAAATCATTTGGTCCAGCGTGATCGGCAGTGTCGTCACGTTTCCGGCCATTACATTGGAAGCCGAATCGCCAACCAAGATAACGTCCATACCTGCCTGATCGATCAGTTGAGCCATCGAATAATCGTAAGCCGTCAACATGGAGATCTTCTCCCCGCGTTGTTTCATCTCAATCAGGCGATGGGTCGTCACCTTTCTATTATCCTCTAAATCCCTCTTTGCAACTGACATAATGATTTTTATTTTAATGTTACAGGGCGCAAAGGTATGTAAAATGTTTTAGAAAGTAACATCTATTCCACCCATAAAGGTTGCTTTAGGCATCGGGTAACCGTCATTAATAGTATAGCGAGTGGCAGTCAGATTCTCCCCCTTAACAAAGAGATTCAACCCCTTGTCGCGTGTGCCGAAACGATAGGAAGCGCGGGCATTCAAAACCGTATAATCTTCTTTGCGGTTGTCCTCCGGCTTGCTTCCCACATTCGTGTACAAATCGAAAATAGACTGCACACTCAGATTAAGAGTAAACCGTCCGGGCATATAAGTAGCACCGGCAAAAAACTTATGGGTCGGAGCTGCCACGATATCCTTATTCATATACAGATAACTGTAGTTCATATCCAGGCTCAGATTATTCAATATCTGATAGCTGGTCTCGAACTCGATCCCTTTATTATAAAAGTGTCCGATATTCGACATCTGGCGGTCTACCACCGAGATCATATCTTTCCCTTCAATATAAAAGGCAGTCAGTTCCGCATGCAAACGATTATCCAAAAGGCGCTGTCCGATCGATAGCTCATAGCTCAACATACTTTCCGGTTTCAGATCAGGGTTTGCCTTTGAATAAGGCAGATAAGAGATATACAACTCACGTAGTGTCGGGCTTCTGTATCCTTTCGAGAAGGAACCTTTGATCGTGTTTCCTTCGAACGGACGAAGCGCAAAACCGGCCTGCGGAACCCATTCGCCGCCATAAGCGCTGCTATGCTCGTAGCGCACACCGGCATTCAGGCTCAGGATATCAAACAAATCCTGCTGCATGATTGCATAACCGGCCACTTCATGGACTGACTTATCGACCACCTCTCCAATCGCTCCTTTGATCGTATCGTTCCAGGCATGCCCGCCCCAGTTCTTATAATCGACACCGGCTGTAAATGTATTTCCCTCTACCAGGCGGAAAGACTGGTATAACTGGATTCCCGTATTATGGTCGTCCGAATAGAAAAGGAACGAACGGGGATCTGCGTTTGGCGCATGTCCGTCGTTGATTTTATGGTGGCCCCAGTTATA
Organism: uncultured Parabacteroides sp.; assembly: GCA_900552465.1. GTDB lineage: Bacteria > Bacteroidota > Bacteroidia > Bacteroidales > Tannerellaceae > Parabacteroides. The sequence goes on from URZO01000027.1 coordinate 17,199, forward strand.
GAAAACACGTAGAGCGCCGCTCGACTTCTCATGATGGTTCTCCAAAGCAAAAGAGGTGGTACCACGAAGAATATGCATCACATGATCCAACAGCGGACTGGTGATCGTACCCGGATCTTCCGTATTATATTTGGCTAAGCTTAAATCACCCGTCACTTTATAATGGTCGTCGATCTTATATCCCAGATTCAAAAAACCATTTGTAATATCGAACTTGGAGTCAGCCCGGTGGCCATCCGTACGATCATGGTTCAGCGAGATAAAACTACTGAAGTTACCGACGTTATAGCCATTATTGATCATATATTTCTGTGTATTATACGACCCCATCATAACACGTGCCTGCGTACGGCGGCCTTCCTGCCGGTGTTGGCGGGTGATAATATTGACAACCCCTCCCATCGCATTGGAGCCATACAACAAAGAGCCCGGACCCCGGATTACTTCGACACGCTCGACATCGGATGCCACATAAGTATCAGGCAACGAATGGCCGAAGACACCGGCCCACTGCGGTTGTCCGTCAAACAGCATCAGGACTTTATTTCCCTGTCCGACTCCACGAATATTCACCGTACCCGCCGAACCGGAAGAGACCCCGAACCCCGTGATTCCTTTTTCAGTCACAAACAAGCCCGGTACACGTTCGGATAACACCGGCAACAAAGCCGATTCGCTGCTTGCCTCTATCTGATCCCGGTCGATCACCGAGATAGTCAACGGCACGCTACTACGGTTCACCTGCACCCTATTGGCCGAAATCACAACACCCTGCAAATTGATCAGGCTGTCGATTGCCGCCGGATCGGCAGCAAAGGCTAAAGAACTGAGCATTAACCCGTAAATAAGTAAAACTTCTTTTTTCATATATTCAAGTTGACTATTAAAATTCAAATAACAACACCGCAAAAGTAGCACATCTTTCATAAATCGTGTTACACAACTGGCAAAAAATATATCTAATCCGCCCGGCTCATAACCAATTTACCATGTTTGATTCCCTTTATCGTTGTCAACCGGTCGGACAGTTCAGTCAAACGATTAGCCGTACCCATCACAGTCGCGATGTGCAGACAAAAGTTACGATTGATGTAATATTGGGAAGAGGACAGGATCACATCCTGATAATTCTGTTGTATATCGGCAATCCGGGAGGCAATCTCCTTCTTTACCTGGTCGTACATGATGATAATCGTACCTGCCACGATATGATTGCATTGCCATTTCTGCTCAGCGACATTCTTCTCCACCAGGAAACGGATCGCCTGCGAACGATTGGCAAAGCCGTTCTCACTCACATATTGATCCAACGATTCCAGCAGGTTATCTTCTAATGAAACTCCGAAGCGCTTTAATGACATACACAACTGTTTTATAGAATTTTCGGGTGTAAAGATAGTATATTTTTTATAATAACAAAAAGAGGGTGTCAAAAACACCCTCTTTATCAATCCTTAAAAGTTCCGGCCGGTATCCCACCACAGACGTGTGCCACCTGTATCCGGGCCACCCAATGCCTGAGTCAATTGTCCGTATTGAGTCGGATTATCACTGATCAGTGCCTGCGGATAGAACAGACGACGGATCATGATATCCGTATCGATCGATCCACCACTGTTGTTGACTGCAACCTTAAACAGTTTCGGATATCCGGTACGCCGTTGTTCCGTCCAGGCTTCACACCCTTCCGGATAAATGGCCAGCCATTTTTGTGTAATGATCTTTTCCAGTTTCTGTTCGTTGGAAAGGGCATTATCCCATTTGGGAGTCACTGTCGATTCAGCCTTTGCATCAAACTTCGCGTCGAATGCGTCTTTATAATCTGCAGGTGTTTTTTCACTTTCCAGATATTCGGCAGCACTGCCGGCGCCCCACTGTGCAAAAGAGGTTTCAACACCTTTCTTATAATATTCACCCGCATCCCCGGATATATAGCCACGCAAAGCGGCTTCAGCGCGCAAGAACCAGACTTCGGCGGCTGTCAGCAGAATCGCATCCGTATTCTGGGCTACCGTACTGGGCGAATGGTCTTTGTATTTATTATGTGTAACACCCGTACCCTGGCGGACACCCTTATAAGTTCCGGCGATATCGAACAAAGCGCCTTCGGAACCACCCGCAGCCGGAGTAAAATATTTAGAGATACGCGGATCGTTATAGCCCACCAAGAAAGACTCCATACTTGCATTCATAAAAACTTCGTGCCATCCCTTATTAATTTCTCCCAACGGATTGGTGAATCCGCTCGTCGAAGCATTTACAGCAATTACGTCTGTCGGCGCTTCAAGTACGCCGCCTTCATCCGATAAAGCCTTCTTTGCCTCTTCGGCTGCTTTCGACGGGTCGACATTAGACAAACGCATGGCTAAACGCAAACGCAGAGAGTTCGCAAACCTGATCCAGTCGTCATATGTCTTATTCGGCGTCAAAAAGTCCGATTTGGCAAACAGATTTGTCTTCGGATTAGCTGCCACATACGTACGGATTGCTGTCAAAGCTTCGTCCAGATCCGTAAAGAATGCATAATACGCAGTCTTCATATCATCCGGTTCGGAACCGGTACTTTCACCATAGTTCGTATAAATCAGCGGTCCGTAGATATCGGCAATACGGTGCATCAATTCCACTTTCAGGATTTTTGTCACACCCAGAAATTCCGGCTTGTCGGCATTTCTCCGTTCCGCATTCTTGGCGGCAGTCATTATATATCCGTAAGTGTATGTCCAATTGGAAGATGTCCAGCCGTCATTCAAATGATACGTGGAGTTATTGCTATTGAAACTACCGTTCATATCATGGAAATAACCGGAAAACATATCCGCTTCCAAATTCTGCATGGTCTGGAAAGGCCAGTTCTTACCGCCACCCCAATCATAGTTGAAATAGATACCCTGCTCAACAACCGTGATCGGCAAAGTATAATACATATAATCATACGATTGAAGATCTTCGGTAAAACCGTTTGTTTTTGTGTTCTGCGATTCGAAATCTTCCGTGCAAGCCATCAAGCCCGCCACTCCTGCGACAAAGAATGCTGCTATATATTTGTTGAATTTACTTTTCATGATACTCTTTTTTTAGAATGAAACCTTCAGATTAAAACCTAAACTCCGGGTAGTCGGCATACCGAATACATCCACACCTTGGCAACCGTTACCGCTCGACAAGCTGGCATCCGGATCAAACGGAGCGTCTTTGTAGAAGAAGAACAGGTTGCGGGCTACGAATGAAAGCTGGGCTTCCTGGAATACTTTTGATTTTTCCATCAGTTTCCTCGGGAACGTATAACCCAAAGACAACTCACGCAAGCGAACGTTTGTCGCATCGTACATATAATATTCGGAACATCCGTTACGTCCGCCGACACGGCTATAGAATGCCTCTATGTTTTCTTTCCCTATATGTGTGCCTTCCAAATCCACAAAACCGGCTCTACGGGCATCGGCAGTTGCCTGCGACACACCTTTGGAATCCAGGTCAGCCTGCGTTACAGACAATACATCGCCACCAAAACGACAATCAATCAGGAAATATAAAGAGAAATCTTTATAGGTAAAAGTATTGCTCCATCCCAGTAAAGCATCCGGATTCGAATTACCGATCTTCACATTATTACCGGTAATTACGTTTGGCAAATTGTTTTCATCATAAACGATCTTACCGGCCTCGTCACGCTCAAAAGCATTTCCATAGAGATCGCCCAGCGAACCGCCTTCTTTGATACGCATCATATACATCATGCTAAAGCCCTCATCTCCATAAGCGAATGATTTCAGTTCAGGATGCAGTTTAACCACTTTATTCTTATTGGTAGAGAAGTTGAAAGATGTTTTCCAACGGAAATCGTTCGTCATGACCGGAGTAACTCCCAACGTCAGTTCAACACCTTCATTCTGGATGTTACCGGCATTCACATAGTAATATTTATAAGGTGAACCGGCAAACGACGGCATTTTCAGCAACTGGTTCTTGGTGTTGGTTCTATAATAAGTGAAGTCCAGATCCAAACGATAGTTGAAGAACTTCCATTCCGTACCGACTTCCCAGGACGTACTCAATTCGGGTTTCAGGTTGTCGAAAGCAGCAGCCTCGTTCACAATGATCTTACCGCCCGCGCCGATCATGTCGACAGGGTTACTTACGTATAAAGGTATATCGTTACCGACTTTTGACCACGAACCTCTCAACTTGCCGAAGTTGATCCATTCCGGCATATCGAGCGTATTGTTCATAATCCATGACAAACCGACCGACGGGTAGAAGAAACCTTTGTTCTTATGTTTGGTGAACGCCAGTGTGGAAGACCAGTCATTACGGGCCGTTACGTCCAGATAGAGGCTTTCTTTCCAACCGACCTGTGCCGTTGCAAATACAGACTGGAGCGTACGGCGCTGGTTGATGATTTCATCACAGGCAGCCGATGTACTCATATTGATATTCGCAACCGTGAACACATTCGGATAATAGAGGGAAGCGGTTTTGGAATCCAGGCGCAATTCGTCGACACGCGTACTGTTGATACTGGAACCTAAAGCGGCATTCAGCGACCAGTCGTTCCATTTCTTGTTGACCATGGCCATCACGTCTCCGTAGAGCAACATTTCTGTATGGTTCAAGTCGATATAACGTCCGTTCGTACCGGCAAGATCGACTGATGTCGTTGCATACATTTTCTGCTGGAACTTGTCATTGGTATAGTCGACATTACCACGGGCCTGTATCTTCAACCAGTCGGTAACGGTCAATGCTGCCGTCAGCGAAGCCAATGCACGGTAACGTTTGTCACGGCTCGTCACGCGGTTTACCAACCAATACGGGTTTTGCTCGAAGCTGGTGATATCCGTGTACCAATTCTGTATCGGCATATTCCGTCCGAAATCGTTTGTTTCGTAACCGTCCTTATACGGTGTGATATCTTCGCCACGCGGGAATCCGTACAAGCCGACCAACGGGTTCATGTAATAACCGCCGGAAGTCGGACGGTTCTTGATTGACTGTGTCATCAAATTGACATTTGCATCAATATTCAAGCGGTCATCGAAGAACTGCGCCGTTTCGCGGAAATTCAGGTTATGCTTCTGCAGCTTGTTCTTTTCGACAACACCGCTCGCACTCGTATTGGCATAAGAGAAATAAGTTTGCAATTTATCGTTACCTCTCGTCAGGGACAAAGAGTTGATTGCCGTCACGCCATTCTGGAAGAAATCGCCGGCATTGTCATAATCTTTCAGATTGCCTTTTTCGCCCCAGCTCAGGTTATCCTTACGGCCATATTCGTTCTGAAACTCAGGCAGGCTGATCGCATGATCGACTGTGAGGTTGGAAGAGAAAGTGACGCGCTGCAAGCCGGCTTTCCCTTTCTTTGTCGTGATCAGGATCACACCGTTGGCAGCTTGCGAACCGTAAAGAGCAGCGGCTGAAGCTCCCTTCAGAATACTCATACTCTCGATATCGTCCGGGTTCAGGTTGGATATACCGTCGCCGGAGTCACGGTTACCGGCGTTGTTCGTACCTCCCATAGCAGAAGAAGCCTGCTCGCTGATCGAGTTCAACATCGGAACACCATCGATCACATATAAAGGCTGGTTGTTTGCGTCTGCATTGGCTGAACGGATACCACGGATGGAAACCTTTGCCGAACCGCCCAGACCGGAAGAGTTCTTGTTGATCTGCACACCGGCAGTCTTACCGGCCAATGCAGTGATCATGTTCGGATCTTTGGCACGTGTCAGTTCGTCTCCTCCCACCTGCTGGCTCGAATAGGTCAGGGAAGCGGCTTTCTTTTTGATACCCATAGCCGTCACGACTACTTCGTCCAGTTTCTGTGTGTCTTCCGACAATGTTACGTTAATAGTCGCTTGTCCGTCATATTTCAGTTCCTGCGAGTCAAACCCGATATAGGAATACACCAATATGGCGTCGGCCGGGACATTGTCAAGTGTATAATTGCCGTCCACATCCGTGATAGTTCCGTTTGTCGTACCCTTCACCAGGATATTGGCTCCGATCACCGGCTCATTGTTTTTGTCGACAACCACTCCTGTTACCCGCTTGCCTTGCTGTTGCATAAGGTCTATCGCTTCTTTTTTGTTCAGGATGATTTTCTTGTTTACGACTGTATAGGCGATATCGCTGTTTCCGAACATCTTGTTCAGGACGTCGAAGATATTCTTTTCGTTTACACTGACAGAAACTTTCTTGTTTATATTGACGACGTTTGCATCATATATAAAGGAGAAATCCGTCTGGTTTTCTACTGCCTCCAGCACGTTGGCGATCGTACTGTTCGACATGTCCAATGACAGAGTAGTATTCTGGGCATACGAATTATTTGCGACTGCAATGCCGAGACTTAAAAAAAGAAAGACTACACTTAATCTCATAACTACTGGTATTTTTCGGAAAAGATTGAAACTTTCCTTCCCTAGAATTTCTAAGGTTACAATTTTATTCATATTTTTGTGATGCTTATTATTTATAATAAAGTTATTTATGAGCTGCGTCAACAGCTTTTTCGACTTTTCATGCGGGGGAATGCGTCAACATTCTTCCGTATGTTTTTTTCCTTCTTTCATTTCTTCATGGGCAAACGATTTAAATGGTTATACACTATCTATTTCTTATTTTGATATTTCGATTACGGATATCTGCAAGGTGCTGTCATCATTCATCACCGGCTTCTTTATCTTATATGAGATACCGGAAGCGAGTTTGAGATATTCCATTACCTGTGGTAGCTGTTCGTCTTTGAAACGTGCCGTGATAATCGAATTCAGTACCCCGTCATCTTTCACATCGAACTTCACGTTATAATGTCGACCTAACATTTTCAACACCTGCCGCATCGAATGATTGCGGAAGATAATCTCTCCGTTTATCCAGGCCGTATCGTAATCGGTATTAACGGAAGAGATATTCAGTTTGCAGGTCGACTTCATAAACTCGGCTTTTTCGTCCGGCTTCAGAAGTTGCGAAATCACCTTGCCGTTTTTCTGACCGATATTCAGCTTTACAGAACCTTCCACCAATGTTGTCCCGATCGTTTCGTCGTCCCGGTAAGCCGACACATTAAACGTCGTCCCCAACACCTCTACCGAATAAGCAGGATTGACTTTTACGATAAAAGGTTTTTCAGGATTTTTTGTCACCTCGAAATAGCCTTGTCCTGTCAACTCAACCTGCCGGTTTTCTGCCCGGAACTTTTGCGGATAGTTCAATGTACTTCCAGCATTCAGCCAAACCTTTGTCCCGTCGGACAATTCAAAACGGGAGACCACTCCGGGGTTGGTGCGCACTTCGACCATGCGCACCCTTTCATTTCCCAGCTGCATAAACAAATATGCAGACATGATCAATACCGGAATGAATAACACCGCAGCCACTTTTTGTAATAAAGACAAACTCCTATACAACCTAACTTTTTTATTTTGTTTACGTACTTTCGATTTAAAACGAACCAACGCCATTTCCGGATCTACGGATTGCATGACATGCAGGCGATCCGTCACTTGCAGTGTAAAATACAACTGCTCCAGTACCTTTTCATTTTCGGGCGACTCTGCCAGCCATGCTTCCACCCCGGCCTGCTCGCTTTCGGTCTGAATCCCGTCCAGATACTTAATTAATATGTTTTCGTCTATCGTCATCTTTTTTTCTGTTTCTATAACTAATACAATCCAGCGAAAAGATGTACTAAACGAAAATGCATTTATTTTTCGGGAATTTGTAAAATCTTTTCCTCCGCCTCATTTGTTATACTTAAAATCAATTAGTTATAAACAGAAAGAATATGAAAAAAATAGTATTACTCCGCCACGGCGAAAGCGTTTGGAACAAAGAAAACCGTTTTACTGGATGGACAGATGTAGATCTGACCGAAAAAGGCATACAAGAGGCTACTAAAGCCGGCGACCTGTTGAAAGAAAAAGATTTCAGATTCGACAAAGCCTACACTTCCTATCTGAAACGCGCCGTCAAAACCCTGAATTGCGTCCTCGACCGGATGGACCTGGACTGGATTCCGGTAGAAAAAAGCTGGAGGCTGAACGAGAAGCATTACGGTTCGTTGCAGGGATTGAACAAAAGCGAAACGGCCGAGAAATACGGTGACGAACAGGTCCTGATCTGGCGAAGGAGCTACGACATCGCCCCTAATCCGCTGAAAGAAGACGATCCGCGCAACCCACGCTTCGAACTCCGTTATAAAGATGTACCCGACAACGAACTGCCCCGCACCGAATCGCTCAAAGACACGGTGGAACGAATTTTGCCTTACTGGAAAGAGGTGATCTTCCCTTCCCTCGAAACCTCCGACGAGATTCTGGTCGCAGCCCACGGAAACAGTTTGCGCGGGATCATCAAGTATCTGAAAAATATCCCGGACAATGAGATCGTACATCTCAACCTGCCGACTGCCGTACCTTACGTATTCGAGTTTGACGACAACCTGAATCTTGCGAACGATTATTTCCTCGGCGATCCGGAAGAGATCAAAAAACTGATGGAGGCAGTAGCCAACCAGGGAAAGAAAGCATAGCCAGAGCCCCCTATTTTGAATAAGTTTCATTACTTATTCAAAATAATTCGTTAAGTTTGCAAGAAAAACACCTTGTGACCTGCAATAACGAAGAAACTATACATAAACTAAACGCCGGTGACGAACAAACGTTCGACACTGTTTATAAGCAATATTACAGAGGACTTTGTGCCTTTGCGTCCCAATATGTATCCGAATATGAGGAAATCGTGCAGGATGTAATGATGTGGCTGTGGGAGAACCGCATCCTCCTGAATCCGGAGATGTCCCTGAAATCCCTGCTCTTCACAATGGTCAAGAACCGTTGCCTGAACAATATCACTCACAATCAAATCAAGCAACAGGTCCGGGAAAAGCTGTACGACAAATTCAAAGACCAGTTCGAAGACCCCGACTTTTACGTTGAAGGTGAACTGATCGCTTTGGTTACCAAAGCGATCCGGGAGCTCCCGGAAGACTACAGGGAAGCATTCGAACTGAATCGCTTCCACCACCTTACCTACAACGAAATAGCGGAACGCACCGGCGTCTCCCCCAAAACAATCGCCTATCGCATCTGCCAGTCGTTGAAAATACTCCGCACGGAGCTGAAAGATTATATGCCCTTACTGCTTTTCTTAGCGTAGGAATGCTAAAACTGATTTAAAATTGGCAGATTTAGAGCCCCCTGCAAACCGGATGAATATACAATAACCCTCTTTTCGGTCTTTTTTCTATTTCGTCCGAAATTCTGATCGATTTCGGATTGATTCTTTTTAAGGCATTAGCCTTCCCTACTGACAACAAATAAAAAGAAGTGCCGAGATCGCTCCGAAAAGTATGCAATTTGATTACAAGGAATTGGAAACACTTGCAAAATGATAAACCTTAACTCCCGGAGAATCGGATATTTCCAGACAAGGGCGGGCCGTGTCCCAAATATTCAAAGGAAGTTTTAGGGCCTTGTCGCCATGACGACCGTCATAATCGCGATGATGACCGTCTTCATTTGAATGGCGACCGTCTTCGATGGGTACGACGACCGTCTTCAAGGCGATGAAGTGCCGGGAAAATGAAATAAAGGTTGACTTCCCGGCAATAAACTCCCAGAAAAAGGGAAAAAGCATCTTTTTAACGGCAGAAAAGCAGGTTAACATTTGTTTTGTTTTAGATGTCTTTTGAGACTGAAAAATGCGTTTTATACAATAAGCCCTTTGTTTACATGGATTCGAACTTAAGAGAAACTGAACCCTTCCGTTTTTTCATCTCATAGTAATGGTTTTGATAAATCATAACTATGGGATGCTAAAACCATACTGATGGCTATGATTGACAAATCGCTGCTCTTTCCTAATGATACACAGATTCAAATCAATGCAGGCATGGGTTGTGAATATCGCCGGTATCTATCTGGTGAAACTGGGAACAGGCAGCGAAATTCTCTATTTTGAGCCCTTATTTATCTATTCGTGTTGAAAAATCACTTATTTTTGTATTCGTATTTAATCTTAATATCGAATAGCATGAATAAAGGTGTATTTATTGTATTGTTCAGCTTACTGCTGCCCTTCGGAATCTTTGCCCAACCGAAAGGAAAAACTACCTATACCATACCGTCGGAAAAAGATATGGGAGCTTACTTGATGGTGTATTTTACGGACCCGACACATAGCCTTTTTATGGCTGTCAGCCGTGACGGTTATTCTTTTACGGCTGTTAATAACGGACAACCGGTTATCGCCGGCGATACGATAGCCGAACAGCGCGGCATACGTGATCCGCATATCTATCGCGGTCCGGACGGTGCTTTCTATATGGCCATGACCGACCTGCATCTTTTTGCCAAACAAAAAGGATACCGGACAACCGAATGGGAACGGGACGGAGATCTTTACGGCTGGGGAAACAACCGGGGACTGATACTGATGAAGTCTTTCGACCTGATAAACTGGACGCACACCTGTGTCCGTATCGACAAAGCATTTCCCGATGAATTCGGAGAGATCGGTTGTGCATGGGCTCCCGAAACGACTTACGACCCTGTGGAGAAGAAAATGATGATTTATTTCACGATCCGCAAGGAAGGAAAAGGAAAAACCAAACTTTATTACGCCTATACAGATGACGATTTTACCCGTTTGGTGACAAAACCCGCCATCCTCTTCGAATATCCCAATCCGGATATCCAGGTACTGGATGCCGACATCACGCACTTGCCCGACGGACGTTTCTGTATGACATACGTGGCACAGGAAAAAACGGGCGGCATAAAGATGGCCATGTCCGATAAGATCAACAAAGACTACGCTTATCAGCCTCAATGGATAGACCTGGAACCGGGAGCTTGCGAAGCGCCCAACGTCTGGAAACGCATAGGAGAAGACAAATGGATACTAATGTACGATATATTCAGTATCAAGCCTCATAATTTCGGTTTTGTCGAAACAACGGACTTCGTCACGTTCAAAGATCTCGGACATTTCAATGAAGGAGTGATGAAATGTACTAATTTCTCCTCCCCCAAACATGGAGCAGTGATACAAATCACAACAGAGGAAGCCGACCGGCTGGAACAATACTGGAAAAGCAAATATACGGCCATACCTTTGGATTCCATTCACCTGAGTGATCCATGCATCCTGGCTGACAAAAAGACTAACATCTATTATATGACCGGAACGGGAGGACGTCTATGGAAAAGCAAGGACCTCGCTCTGTGGGAAGGTCCGTATCAGGTTACACAAACCGACCCGGACTCATGGATGGGTCCCAAACCGGAGATCTGGGCGGCAGAGTTACACGAATACAAGGGCAAATATTATTATTTCGCAACTTTTACAAACAAAGCAATCCGGATAGATTCCGTAAAAGGGAACGTAATTCCCCGCCGCGCCAGCCATATCCTGGCCAGCGATAAGCCCGACGGTCCCTACAAGCCGATGAAAGACCCGGTTTACCTTCCGGAAAACATGCCCACATTGGACGGCACTTTCTGGGTCGATAGCGACGGGAAACCTTATATGGTTTATTGCCACGAATGGCTACAGAACCAGAACGGTACGGTAGAGAAAATCGAGTTGAAACCGGATCTAAGCGGTCCTGCCGGAAAGGGCAAAATACTGTTCCATGCCAGCGATTCGCCCTGGAGCCGTGAAAAGATGGGAGAGAAAGTTCTGCCAAACCGGGTGACCGACGGCCCCTGGTTGTTCAGGACAGGTACGGGACGTTTAGGTATGATCTGGACAAGTTGGATATTCCAGGATTACACGCAAGGAGTCGCTTATTCGGAAAGCGGAACGTTGGACGGTCCCTGGATACAGGAGAAAGAGCCTGTTACCCCGCCTAATTTCGGGCATGGCATGTTGTTTCAAACATTGGATGGAAAATGGTTGATGTCCGTCCATAGCCACAAAGATGTGAACGGGAAATACATCCGTGTCCCTCATCTTTTTGAGATCGATTTATCGGGAGATAAACTGACGGTAGGCAAACCTTATCTGCCATAACCGGAAATCAAGCTTTCCTTAAAATAAACAAAATCGGGTGCTACCTGTTGTTTTATAAAAGGCGTCTTCAATTAAAACAACTTACAAAAACAGAATTTATGAAACGTGTATATTTAATGGTAGCACTCGTGATGGGAAGCGTTGCCGGATACGGTCAAACAGATGACAAAGGGTATGAAGAAGGGAAATGGGTGCTGAAAGGCATTACCGGTGTCAATATGTCGCAAACGGCAGTCAGCAACTGGTCGGCCGGTGGTGAAAACTCTTTTGCAGGCAATGCATACCTGAACGGGACGCTTACCCATAAGCGAGCAAATTGGCTATGGATCAGCAATCTCGGACTGGATTACGGATTGACGAAAACGAAATCGCAAGGTGTACAGAAAACATCCGATAAGATCGCATTCTCTACCCAGTTAGGCTATAAAGCAAGTGAAAAATGGTATTATACGGCAATGGCCGACCTCAACACCCAGTTCTATAAAGGATATAACTACCCGGACAAATCTCATTACATTTCCAAATTCTTTGCTCCGGCCTATTCCAATATCTCATTTGGTATGGACTTCCGCCCGAAAAGCAACTATTCCCTTTATCTCTCCCCGATCGCAGGCAAACTGACATTTGTGGAAGACGACTACCTGTCAAATGAAGGAGCATTCGGTGTCGATCCCGGAGACCGTTTTAAAGCGGAACTCGGCGCCTTCATCAAAGCAAAAGCGGAACAAAAGATTATGGAGAACGTAAACCTGATCACAAGCGTCGATTTCTTCACCCCCTACGACAAACAGTTCGGCAACGTAGACGTGAACTGGGATATGCTGATCAACATGAAGATTAACAAATACCTCAGCGCGACACTCAACACCACACTCAAATACGATAATGATGTGAAGACCTTTAACAAAGAAGGTGAAAAACATGGTGCAAAAGTGCAATTCAAGGAAGTATTGGGTATCGGCGTAGCTTACAATTTCTGATAAAAAAAGGGTAAATGCTTCTATTTTACAAAAAAAACCGGCCGCAATCGGTTGCAGTATCCAAAGAAAGGGCTAAATTTGCACGTTGAAAACAAAAATGATTAGAAATGATCAATAAGATTAACGCTCTGCTTAATGAAGTGGAGAACCTGAAAGCGGCTAACGCTGAAGAATTGGAAGCATTACGTATTAAATACCTCAGCAAAAAAGGTGAAATTTCTTTGTTGATGAACGATTTCCGCAACGTAGCGGCAGATCAGAAGCGTGAAGTAGGCCAGTACCTCAATAAACTGAAAGAGGCAACTCAAAATAAAATCAACGAACTGAAAGCAGGCTTTGATAATATACAGACGGTGAACGATGACATCGACCTCACCCGTACAGCCTACCCGATCGAACTGGGGACCCGCCATCCGCTTTCACTCGTAAAGAAAGAAATCTGCGACATATTCGGACGTCTGGGATTCAGTATCGCTGAAGGACCGGAGATCGAAGACGACTGGCACGTGTTCTCTTCTCTGAACTTTGCAGAAGACCACCCGGCACGCGACATGCAGGACACTTTCTTTATCCAACATAATCCGGACGTATTACTTCGTACACATACATCTTCCGTACAGACCCGCGTAATGGAGAACCAGGAACCTCCTATCCGCATCATCTGCCCGGGACGTGTCTATCGTAACGAAGCAATCTCCTATCGCGCACACTGTTTCTTCCACCAGGTAGAAGCCTTGTATGTGGATAAGAATGTTTCTTTTGCCGACTTGAAACAGGCTTTACTGTTCTTCGCCAAGGAAATGTTCAGCGCGGATACGAAAATACGCTTACGCCCTTCTTACTTCCCGTTCACCGAACCTTCCGCCGAAATGGATATTTCTTGTAATATCTGCGGTGGCAAAGGCTGTCCGTTCTGTAAAGGAACCGGCTGGGTGGAAATCCTCGGTTGCGGTATGGTAGACCCAAATGTACTGGAAAACTGCGGTATCGACAGCAAAGTATATTCCGGCTATGCATTGGGAATGGGTATCGAGCGTATAACAAACCTGAAATACCAAGTAAAAGACTTACGCATGTTCTCCGAAAACGATGTTCGTTTCCTGAGACAGTTTGAGTCAGCCAATTAAGTTGAGAACCTAAATCATTTACCATCTTCCCCGGGTCCTTAACCAACCCGGGGAAAAACACACTAAAGACGTTAATGGTATGATAAAGGTTCTACTACTTATAACAGGAGGAGCAATCGGTACTCTGTTCCGCTTCGGAGTTTCGACGTGGGTACAGCGTTCGATGCTATACTCCTTCCCTTTCGGGATACTTTCGGTCAATGTGATCGGCTCTTTTTTGATCGGCTTTTGTTGGAGCATAGCCGAAACGACCCATTTCTCTGCCAACGCAAGAGTTTTTCTCTTCACCGGCCTGTTCGGCGGATTTACCACATTCTCTTCGTTTGCACTGGATACGATGTCGCTGATGAAAACCGGCGAATATAAACTGGCATTTCTGAATATACTGGCCAGTAATCTATTAGGATTGTTAGCCGTATTCCTGGGACTGCTTCTTGGTAAAAATACGATGTCACTCATTAAATAAGATATGCGAAAAGAGGAACGATATAAAGGGGTATTGAACTGGTTCAACGAGAATGTGCCGATTGCCGAAACGGAGTTGCATTATGACAACCCGTATCAATTGCTTATCGCCGTAATCCTGTCTGCCCAATGTACGGACAAACGGGTGAATATGATCACTCCCGCCCTCTTTAAGGATTTCCCGACTCCCGAAGTAATGGCAGCCTCGACGCCGGAAGTCATCTTCGAATATATCCGGAGCGTCTCCTATCCCAACAACAAATCGAAACATCTGGTCGGCATGGCAAAAATGCTGATGTCGGATTTCGGAGGTGTCGTACCGTCTGATATCAACGAACTGCAAAAGCTACCCGGCGTAGGCCGTAAAACGGCAAATGTCATAGCCTCGGTCGTCTACAACAAGCCGGCAATGGCTGTCGATACGCACGTCTTCCGCGTAGCCAACCGCATCGGCCTGACCAACAACAGCAAAACGCCGTTGGAGACAGAAAAGGAATTAGTGAAGCATATCCCGGAGGAACAGATTCCGATCGCCCACCATTGGTTGATCCTGCACGGACGTTATACCTGTATCGCCCGCAAGCCTAAATGTGAAGAATGCGGACTCAAACCCTGGTGTAAATATTTCCTGGATCCCAAGAAAACGTAAGATAAAATGAAAGCTGACAAGCGGGAAATAGTGACATTTACAATAGCTGCTCTCGCTACGCTGGTGGCAGTCTGGTTCTTTTTAGGCAAAATGCAAGAAGAGAAGAAGGCTGTGCAAACTGATCTATATACGCTGGTTGCTCCGGCATCAGACGCGATCTTGAGTGTGAACCGTCCTGCCGCTTTCTCTAAATACATACTATCCCGGAAACCGGAATACGACGCTTTTGCTTCCCGGATACCGGAAATATATCTTTCCATTATCCAAAACAACCAGGATCTTTCCCCTTTGCTTCTCTCCTTTCATCCTCAAGGGGTCGTCCTATACACACAAGCAGGAAAGAATCTCATCAACCGGATAGAAAAGAATACGTTGCAAAAGGCTTTCGGTTCATTTGCCCCGCAAAAACAAACCCGAAACGACATCGTGTTCACCTATTATCCGGATAATGGCAACCGCTTCTTTGGTTACTACCAATACAACGGCATCTGGGTAGCAAGCTATAGCAAGAAGCTGTTGGAAGAAGTCGCCCAGATACAAAAGAGCAGGCAAAACTACCTGCTCCCCGATCAGGACCGCCTGCGCCGGACATTCGACGCGAACGCTCCTCTGAACCTGATGATACAGTCGGACAGCCTCAACCTGTACGTCTCCCTGCCCAACTCGACCGAATGGCGAATCCGGAACTGGTGGCTGGGTGCCGACCTGTTCAAGAATGAGGACCACCTCTGTTACTTCGGCAGCCTCCCCTATAACGCCACCGCCGACAGCCTGTACGAACCGTTAGGCGACACGCTGGCACTACGCCTCGAACAGGCATTCCCGCAATTCCGCATAACCAATCAAACCACACGGGAAAGCAACCGGATGTTTTATACGGGATGCCTGGAGGCGCAAGATAAATAAGTTATAGTAATACATTTAGAATAGAAATGATTACCTTTGTTCCAAACCTATAAAAGAAAGGAATTCAAGATGACAACAATGGAATTAAATGCAATGCTTTTAAAAGAATTAAGCACGATCGCATCAGATGAAAATATGGTAAAAGAAGTCATCTGCTACATCCGTCGTTTGCGCCAAAGTTATGCAAAAACAGAAGCACAGCCATATACAACGGAAGAATTAAACGCAAGAATAGAACAGGCTGAAAAAAACTATACAGAAGGCCGATATACAGAGAGTTCCAAAGTTCGTAAGGAAATAACAGATTTATTAGCATCACTATGAATATCGTATGGGATGATGACGCCAAAGCACGCTTGAAAGAAATCGTGTTATATGGAGTGGATAATTGGGGACTAAAAGTTGCAAAGGCTTTTTATGAAAACATTATTAATATAGAAGAAAGGTTGACAAACAATCCAGGCATTGGACATCCGAACCATTATTAGCAAACAGAACTTTCGAATATCGCGCCGTAATAATTCAAAAAAACTTCAAGCTGATATACCGCGTTGATCACGAAAAAGAAATTATCCTTATCGCTGATCTATGGGATACACGCCGTGAACCCCGAAAACTGGCAAAAAGAGTAAAGAATCAATGACAAAGTAATTCCTTCAACATCCTCAACGCCGTACGAGCCGCCTCCTGGATATTCTCTTCCCGCTCCGTACCGAAATGGAAGCATTCAGACACAACTTTGTCTTTCAAGGCAGCAGCAATCCAAACCGTACCGACCGGCTTTTCAGGAGTTCCTCCACCGGGACCGGCAATACCGGAAGTGGCAACCGCACAATCACACCCCAGCGTACAGATAGCCCCCAACGCCATCTGTTCGACAACCGGACGGCTGACGGCGCCATATTGCATCAGGCTCTCTTCCGAAACGCCCAGCACATGATGCTTCACCTCATTGCTGTAGGAAACCACACCCCCGCAGAAGTAATCGGAACTACCCGCCACACGCGTAATCAGATGCGCTATATATCCACCAGTACAGCTTTCAGCCGTTCCCATCATCAAATGACGGGAACGAAGCAATTCACCTATTTCGTTTTCAATATCCATCATCCCAACTTATTCAACACACGTGAGAACGGAACAGCATCCATCGGACAGAACTGCTGATCCAGGTATTTGTAATATCCTGTTATGGCAACCATTGCCGCATTATCCGTTGTAAAAGAGAACTTCGGGATATGCACCTTCCAGCCGAACCGTTTGGCATGGTCGAGGAAAGCGCCACGCAAACCGGAATTGGCCGAGACGCCACCCGCAACAGCCACCTCTTTTATATTCAAATCCTTTGCCGCCTTACGCAATTTATTCATCAGGATGTCGATCACCGTCGCCTGCAGGGAAGCACAGAGATCCTGCTTGTTCTTCTCGATGAAATCGGGATCTTCCTGCAACTTATCACGCAGGGTATAAAGAAAAGAAGTCTTCAGTCCACTAAAACTATAGTCATAACCTGGAATATGCGGTTTGCTGAATGTAAAAGCATTCGGATTGCCTTCGTTGGCAAGGCGGTTCACGACAGGACCGCCGGGATAACCGAGCCCCATGACTTTCGCGCACTTGTCAAACGCCTCACCCGCCGCATCATCGATCGTCTGTCCGATCACTTCCATATCGTTATAGGCATTCACCTTGATGATCTGCGAATTTCCTCCCGAAACCAGCAGGCAGAGAAACGGGAACGAAGGGGCATGATCGTCTTCCGGCGTCTCCTTTATAAAATGAGCCAATACGTGCGCCTGTAAATGATTGA
The DNA here is from genome assembly GCA_900552465.1 of uncultured Parabacteroides sp. GTDB lineage: Bacteria > Bacteroidota > Bacteroidia > Bacteroidales > Tannerellaceae > Parabacteroides. The sequence goes on from URZO01000027.1 coordinate 35,157, forward strand.
TCTCAATCATCGGGATATTCAAAGAAGCGGAAAGACCCTTAGCAAAGGATGTCCCCACCAGCAACGACCCCATAAGGCCCGGACCACGGGTAAAAGCGACAGCACTCAGTTCGGATTTATCGATACCGGCACGCTTGATAGCTTCGGCAACCACCGGGATAATATTCTGTTGATGTGCACGGGAAGCCAGCTCGGGAACTACGCCGCCATAGGCTTCATGGACAGCCTGGCTGGCAATTACATTCGACAGCATCACGCCGTCGCGTATCACAGAAGAGGAAGTATCATCGCAGGATGATTCGATTCCTAATATAGTCACACTCATATCTTCGTTTTAATTTTTGTGCAAATTAACGAAATCTCTCGGGATATTGTTGTAGTTTTGTGCTTAAATATAGTAAAGATATCAAAGGACTTAAATACATAATCATCACCCTACTCACCCTGTTCTGGATATTCTACGCAACCCCGGCCATCTTGTTGCGCATTCCATACGTGCAGCAAAAAGTGGCAAACACGGCGACGTCAGAATTATCCGGGCGTCTGGGTGTGCCCGTCCGGATCGGAAATGTAGACATCGAGTGGTTCAACCGCTTAGTGCTCGAGAACCTGTATCTGGAGGATGAGAACGGCAATGTACTGCTCGAAGCCAACCATGTATCGGCCGGATTCGAGATACTCCCGTTACTGAAAGGCAAGATCGTATTTTCTACCGCCCGCCTGTTCGGCTTCACCGCCAACCTGAAAAAGGAGACGCCGGCAAGCAAGCTGAACCTGCAATTCGTAATCGACGCCTTCGCCAGCAAAGATACGGTTAAGAAGGAGTCCAATATCGACCTGCGCTTCAATTCGATCCTGATCCGGCGCGGCAACTTCCGCTACGATGTGGAAGACGCCCCTCACACACCCGGCAAGTTCAACGCCAAGCATATCGACATAAAGAACATAAGCGCCAAGATCGCGATGAAGGCATTCAACAAAGACAGCCTCAACGCTAATATCAAGAAGATGAGTTTCGATGAAGCCTCAGGTTTTTCGTTGAACAAACTTTCGCTCAATGTGGTGGCAAACAAAGACAGCGCTATCATTAATAATTTCGAAATCAAACTGCCGGAGACGGATTTGAAGATAGACCGTGCCCACATCAATATGAAAGAGGCAACCGACGTGAACGAACTGCTGAACCATTCACCGGTTGTACTGAATATCGCGCCATCCCAGATCTGCCTGAAAGACCTTTCCGCCTTCGTCCCTGCATTCCGTAACTTCTCGGAGGCGATCGAGCTTTCGGCCGAAGCATCCGGCTATATCAACAACATCGACCTCAAACGCCTGACGCTGAAATACAGCGACAAGATGCTGTTTGTCGGCAAAATGGAGATGAAAGGGATCACCCATCCGGAAGACGCCTATATCTTCGGCCAGGTAAACAAGATGTACATTACGACCGAAGGTATCTCAGGCATGGCCAATAACTTCAACGAACATCCGGTCGCGCTTCCCGATGCGATCGTCAAGTTAGGGACCATTAACTTCACCGGCGAGATATCCGGCTTCTTCGACAACCTCGTGGCTTTCGGCAAATTCTCATCCGCCATCGGTTCCATGCAGACCGACCTTATCTTCGGCAGCGATAAAGAGAACAACATAGCCGCCTACCTGAAAGGGCACCTTTCGACCTCCACCCTGCATCTGGACGAGCTTTTCCCGGAAGGCAATCCATACGGGACGGCCAAGCTGGACCTCACGCTCGACACCCACCGCCCAAAGAACGGCTCTTTCTCAGGGGATATAAAAGCCAGCATCGACGAACTCGAATATAAAGGATACAAATACGAAAATATCCTCCTCTCGGGTAACTTCAAGAAGAACGGCTTCAACGGGGTACTCGACATCGACGACCCGAACGGCAAGCTCTATGCCGAAGGCCTCTTCCTCCACGAAGGGAAAAACTCGATGTTCAACTTCACCTCGCGCCTGGAGCATTTCCGTCCGGACAGCCTCCATCTGACCGACAAATACGAAGCGCCCGACATCTCCTGCTCGCTGAGCGCCGATTTTACCGGGAACAATATCGACAACCTAGAAGGAAGCATCACACTGGACAGCCTTGCTTTCCTGACCGCCCCGGACAGCTTCTTCCTGAAACAATTCAAAGTGGAGGCCACAGGCCATTCACTGGACCGCCATCTGACGATCTCCTCGGATATCCTGAACGGCGAAGTGACGGGAGCCTACTCTTTCACGACAATCGTCCCCAGCCTCATGAAGACGCTGAAAGGATACGTGCCGGCCCTAATAAACGTCACGCAGAAGAAACAGGAGGTAAAGGAAAACAACTTCTCCCTCCTGTTGACAATCGAGAATACGGAAGACATATCCAACACCCTGAAGCTGCCTTTCACCATGCTTCATCAGGGACGCATCACGGGACATTACAACAACCAGTACAACCGCTTCCGTTTCGAAGCCTACCTGCCGAAGTTCAACATCGGCAAGTCGATGTTCGAAGGCGGTTATCTGACGTGCGACAACCCTGAAGACAAGGTGAACCTCCAGCTAAAGGCAACCAACTACAACGCCAAAGGCCTGCGCAACTACCTGGACCTGAAAGTAGACGCAAAAGACAATCAGGTGAACACGCTGATCGGCTGGGCGAACAACAAGCAACGGCTGTTCAAAGCCGACCTCTCCGCCTCTACCCTTTTCATCGAAGAGGAACAGGAAAAAGGTCCGGCCACGCTGCGCACCGAAATCTCGCTGAACGAAAGCCCGCTGACGCTGAACGACTCGACCTGGCACATCGCCCCGTCCACTATTTCCATAGCCGACGGCAAAATAGGGATACGGAACTTCTCCGTCAGCAACGGCAACGAATACCTCCACATGGACGGTGTCGTTTCCCGGGACCCATCCGACACCCTGTTGCTGGACCTGAAACAAGTAGAGCTAAGTTATATCTTCGACATCCTGAACATACCCGTCCTTCAATTTGCCGGAAAGGCGACAGGCACCTTCAACATCACCGACCTCTACGGCAGCCGGATGCTGAACACCGACCTCGAAGTGCAGAACTTCTCGTTCAACCAGGTACCGCTGGGCCGCCTCAACCTCTTCAGCGAATGGGACGACCAACAGAAAGGTATCCTCATGTTAGGAAGCATTTATAAGAACGACACGACCTGGACCGACGTTAGCGGCTACGTCTATCCCGTCGGCAAGAATGCAGGCCTCTCGCTCTTCTTCGGGGCGAACGACCTCAACCTCGCCTTCCTCCACCCCTTTGTCGAGAACGTGGCCAAGAACATGCAGGGGCGCGGTTTCGGAAATGTCCACCTCCACGGTCCGTTCAAGGCGCTGAACGTGGAAGGAGACGCCTACGTACTCGACGGCGGCTTGGGCATCGAATACCTGAACACCTACTATACCTTCTCCGACTCCATCCACCTGACGCAGGATGCGATCATCGGACGGGGCGTAACCGTACACGACAAGTTCGGCAACTCGGGAAAGGTAAACCTGACCGTCAACCACAAACACTTTAAAGATGTCAGCTTCGACGTCGACGTCCAGACGAACAACATGCTCGTGTTCGACGCCCCCCAGAAGCAGAATCCCCTGATATTCGGAACCGTCTTCGGAACCGGTACCGCCTCCATCCGAGGCAACGGCCAGCTGATCAACTTCGACATCAATATGCGGAGTGATCCCAAGACCTCCGTCAAGCTCGATTTCATGAACAACTCTTCGGCGGCGGACTACGATTTCATCACCTTCGTCGATAAGAAGAAGCTGCGCGAGATGGCCCTGACCGCACCCGCCGACTCGATCAGACCCCTTATCTTCAAAGACGAAGACGACAGGGCGGAACTGCGCATGAACTTCCTGCTCGACATCACCCCCGACGCCAGGATCGAACTGATCATGGACCCTATCGCCGGTGACAAGATAGCCGGCAATTGCAGCGGAAGCCTCCAGATACAATACGGCACAAAGACGGACCTCCGCATGTACGGCAACATCGGTATCGTCGAAGGAAATTACAACTTCAGCCTCCAGCAGCTCATCCACAAAGACTTTAAGATACGCGACGGCAGCATCATCAACTTCCGCGGCGACCCGTTCGAAGCAACGATGAACGTCAATGCGATTTATAACCTGACAGCCAACATACAGGACCTGGATGCCAGCTTCGCCAGTGAAAGCGCACGGCGCAACATCCCGGTCAACTGCGTGCTGAACCTCGACGGCGTGTTGCGCAACCCGACCATCTCGTTCGACCTCGAACTGCCCGGCTCTAACGAAGAATTGGAACGGCAGGTGAAGAGCCTCGTAGACACCGAAGACATGATGACAAAACAGATCGTCTATCTGCTCGTCCTCAACAAGTTCTATACGCCGGAGTACACAAACAATCAGTTTAAGTCGAACGACTTCAGTGCCGTCGCCTCATCCGCCATCTCGTCACAGATATCGAGCCTTATGAACAGTTTCACGGATAAAGTGCAACTTGGAACCAATATCCGTACCAGCCAGGACGGCATCGAAGACACAGAGGTGGAGATGCTGCTCTCCAGCCAGCTATTAAACAACCGCCTGATCTTTAACGGAAACTTCGGCTACAAGAACAACGCGAATCAGAAGAACGCCTTTATCGGCGAGTTCGACCTCGAATACCTGCTGACCCCCAGCGGCGACATCCGCCTGAAAGCCTATAACCATACGAACGACATGTACATGTTCCTCAAACAGGCCCTCACCACGCAAGGCGTCGGCATCATGTACAAGAAAGACTTCACCCGCTTCTCCGACATCTTCCGCCGCCGGAAAAAATACCCGTTGATCCCGCTGCGTCCCGCCGCACCGGATAGTACGACGGTAACACCGGAAGTGACAAAATTATTCTGAATCATCTGAGATAAGATACCACACCCATGACTTTAAAGCCTTTTCAGCTTCTTTTCCAATTTCATTATTTGCTTTTGAGGCTTTACTTAACCAGTCACAACCCTGTTTCACATCTTTAACAGTACCTTGTCCATTACAATACATTAATCCCAAAGCATATTGTGCTTTAGCATCATTTTGTTCAGCTGCTTTCTGAAACCAGACAAATGCCTTTTTATAATCTATTCTGTTATAATAGAAAGAACCGAGATTACTTTGTGCAGTAACAAAACCTTGCTCTGCAGCCTTAAGAGACCACTTAATAGCTTCATCACTGTTTTTGTCGACAAAAAGACCATTGTCATACATATATCCAAGCTGAGACTGTGAAAAAGCGGAGCCCCTTTTTGCTCCATCCATGAACAAACGAAAAGCCGTAGCATAATCCTTTTCTACACCATATCCAAATAAATAGATAGTTCCAAGATTATTTGCTGCAGCTATTGATCCTTTTTCCACAGCCATTTTATAGTATTTGATCGCCTTTTGATAATCTTTTTCCTCATCATACTTATATCCCATATCGCATGCTTCATCGGCAGACATCGTGTCCTCTTCCGAATTTTTGTTTGTAGTAATTACATCACCATAATTATCACGTATTAACCTTAAAATACGTTCAGCCTCAGAACGATCACCTTCCATCGCGGCTTCGCATAATCTCTTAGCCTTTAGTATATCTTTGGGTACAAAGTCTCCATAATAATAATGAGAAGCAACAGCCGTTTGAGCCCCTGGAACCCCTTGCTCTGCGGCCTTCTCTAACCATTTAAAACCTTCAAGTTTATCTATAGGGACTCCATAACCTTCATTATATGCTGCAGATAACATACATTGAGCTAAAGCATTTCCTTTTTCTGCTGCCTGCTTAAACCACTTTGTAGAGGTGGAGTGATCTTTTGGATCACGAACTCCTTTCCCATAATAGTACATTATCCCAATATAGTATAGTGATTCTGCATGCCCCTTTTCTCCTGCTTGTTTGAACAGAGGAAGTGCATGCGTATAATCCTTTGACTTATAGTAATCCATCGCCTTTTTAAAAAGAGCTTCCGTTGCAGGATCATCTATAGTCTGGACAGCCACGGAATGATAGACAGGGAGATTTGCCTTCGCCCCTGTAATCAGTAAGGAGCAGATCAGGAGTAAGAATAGTTGTTTTTTCATTGTCTTATATGCTTTAATAAATAATGAATGAATTGGCTTCTGTTTTAGAGGTATTGGACAACGGCGTTATCCTGGTAAGGACAGAGGTGTTATCCAGGTAAGGACAGAGGCATTGTCCAGGTAAGGATAACGCCTCTATCCAATACAGGCGTTTTTAGAGCTCACCGGGACGTTCTTCGTCGCCCTCTTTCGGTCTGCCGCCGATCCAGATTTGTGTACTGACGCTACGCGGTTCTTTTAGAAGATGAGGGCCAGAATACTGCGTCGTTACCGTCAGTGTATACTCGCCCGTTGGCAGATCCGAAGGGATCAGGATGCTGAGCAGTTTCGGATTGTTGGTGTCGAGCATGTCGTCGGGTAGGTTCGTGACAACGCCCGATTCGTTGGTCAGGGTGATGCCTACGGCCGGATCGGTGCCGACCTTCTTCAACATATTGCCCAGGATTTTGAGGATACGGCCTGCCGTTGCGCTTCCGTCGCGGCGACCGGTTTTGATGTCCTGCGTCTCGAGGATATACATCACATCGGCTTTCTCGCCCAGAATGTTGACCGTCGTTTCGGCAATGGCCTCGCGCAGGCCTTTGTCTTGCGTCAGGCGGACGTAGATCGAGTTCTTTTCCTTGTTCCAGGTGCCGCCTTCGACCACGCCCGTGAGCTGCGCCACGGCACGGAAGAGGCCGGTGTTCACACTGTATCCGGTCAGGATCAGGTCCATCAGGATGCGGTTATACAGGTCAATGGAATGACGGAGGGTTTCGACGCGAAGCCCGGTGTCCTGTTTCAACATCTCGTCGATGATGTCCTGTTGGGTGAGACTGCCTGCCGATTCGAGGATCAGGATCTTGTCTGTTTTGTTGTCTGTCGTCACCGAGTTGTCGGCAAGCCAGGCTTTCAATACTTTCTTCATACGCTATTATATTTAAGGAAAAGCTACGTTGCCGTTCCATTGTTTTTTCTTGTCTCAGAGTCTCCGGGCCTACCGTTGGGGGATGTGTCAGAAGTCCTATTTATAGCGTCTGTGTCCTGGCGGGCTTGCCCCGCCATCTCATCCTA
>URZO01000028.1 GCA_900552465.1 uncultured Parabacteroides sp.
ATTTTCTTTGATAGACAGAAAGATAACACACCCCTTATCCCCTCTCGAGAGGGGATACAGATACTCCCGACGCTATAATCACAAATACAAAACACGCCCATAAATCAGCATTTATATCATTCCGGGAATGTCTCCAGCTTGCCAACCATCTTCGACGGATCCACCCATTCGTCAAACTCTTCGGCCGTCAGCAGCCCCGACTCGACAGCAGCCTGTTTCAAGGTTTTATTCTCCTTGAAGGCTTTCTGGGCGATGGAGGCGGCTTTGTAATAACCGATCTTCGGGTTCAGGGCGGTGACCAGCATCAGCGAATCGTCGAGATGCTTCTTTATGTTCTCCTTCACCGGTTCGATACCGACGGCGCAACGGTCGTTAAAGCTGACACAGCCTTCGCCTATCAGCCGGGCACTGTGCAGGAAGTTATAAATAATCATCGGCTTGAACACATTCAGTTCGAACTGCCCGCTCGCACCACCGACCGAGATTGCCACATCGTTTCCCATCACCTGGGCGGCAATCATCGTCAAGGCCTCGCACTGCGTAGGGTTCACTTTTCCCGGCATAATGGAAGAGCCCGGCTCGTTCTCCGGCAGATGAATCTCACCAATACCGGCACGCGGTCCCGAACTCAACATACGGATGTCATTCGCAATCTTCATCAGGCTGACAGCAACCTGCTTCAAGGCACCATGCACCTCCACGATCGCGTCGTGCGAAGCAAGCGCCTCGAACTTATTCGGCGCCTTCACAAACGGTTGTCCCGTCATCTCCGAAACCCGCTTCGACACGCATTCGTCAAAGTTAGGAGGTGTATTGATACCCGTTCCGACTGCCGTCCCTCCGATCGCCAGTTCCGCCAAATGCGGGAGAGCGTTTTTAATCGCCCGTATGCCATGTTCCAACTGGGAGGCATAACCACTGAACTCCTGGCCCAATGTCAGCGGGGTCGCATCCATAAAGTGCGTACGTCCGATCTTGACGACAGGCATAAAGTCGCGACTTTTCTTCCGGAGCGTCTTGAGCAGCTTCTCCAGGCCGGGAAGGGTGACTTCTTTCACCATGATATAGGCGGCGATATGCATAGCCGTCGGAAACGTATCGTTCGAGGACTGCGACTTGTTCACATCGTCATTGGGAAGCAGCACTTTTTCCTTATCCGTCAGTTTGCCACCGTTCAGGACATGGGCCCGATTGGCAATTACCTCGTTCACGTTCATATTGGTCTGCGTGCCGCTACCGGTTTGCCAGACGACCAACGGGAACTGGTCGTCGAGCTTGCCCGCCAATATCTCGTCGCAGACACGCCCGATCAGTTCGCACTTCTCAGCCGATAAAACGCCCGCGTCCTTGTTTGCCAGAGCCGCTGCCTTCTTCAGGTAAGCGAATCCGCGTATCACCTCGATCGGCATGCGGTTAATATCCCGGGCAATCTTGAAATTGTCCACACTGCGCTGTGTCTGCGCGCCATAATAGGCATCGATGGGGACTTTTACCTCCCCCATCGTGTCTTTCTCTATCCGATATTCCATAAAAAGTTCATTTTAATTATCTTCTTTATATAGAACCGGACTCAGATTGAATTGTTTATACTCCTTTCTTATATATGAATAAGAAAGGATAAAGAGCAATAACACATGCACATGGTCCGCAGTCCAATAAACCGCCAACGGCATCCCCGGAAAGCCGGACAACAGCAACAGATACCCGACATAGCCGGCAATTGTAACCAACTGGAAAGCAAAAGCCGTCCGGGTATGCCCCGTTCCGATCACCGCATTGCAGTAAATATAGCCGGGAATCGCCAGGAAATAATTCGTCAACATCACCAGATAAGGCCAGAAAGCCCCGTCAACCAAAGACACCTCGTTCGTATAAACACCCAATACGACAGTGGGAAAAAGCAGAGCCAGCAACACAAACGGCGTCCCGATCCCATAGCTCAACCACATTACTTTCCGGCAGAGCGACATCACCCGCCCCCGTTCTCCGGCCCCGATCAGGTTACTGACCAGCGCACTCGTCGTCGTCGCAAACGAGTTCATGATAACAAAGAATATGGTAAAGACATTCCGGATGATGTTGGCAATCGCCAACTGGCTCTCCCCCAAATGCTCGATGACCACAAAGAAATAGAACCAGGGAATCACACAAACAAAAGAGCGCACCATCGTCCACACCGACAAACGGAACAACTGCCGCAAGAGGGCGAAACGAAACACAGGCTTCAGACCGAACCGCTTCCAGTCCACCTTCTTCCAAACATACACACTAAAGAACAACAGCGAGAATCCCTCCGCCAGCGAAGAGGCGATCGCCGCCCCCGAAATCCCCAATGCCGGAAACCCGAAACGGCCGAAGATCAGGATATAGTTGAGCACCACATTCACCAGTACCATCAACACCGAGTTCACAATCAACACCTTCGTCTTCGTAATCCCGACAAAGAAAGAACGGAACGCCAATACCGGGAATGCAAAGAACAGCCCGTAGTTACGCCACCGGACATAATCGACAACCGCCTGCCAGACAGCATCGGATGCAATCATCCGGCGAAGCAGGAAAGGAGAAAGAAATTCGGACAGCAGGCATAAAGCCAATGCCAGTGCCAGCAGGAAATACTGTCCCTGCCAGAACACTTCGCCCGTTTCAGACAGCCGTCCCTCGCCATTCTTCCGTGCGACAAGTACCTGTATGCCCAACCCGAAGCCAAAGCCCAGCATATAAATCGCCAGATAATACATACACGCCAGAGCCGAAGCTCCTAACTCAACCTTACCTACCCGTCCCAGGCACACGGCGTCTGTCATGTTAATCAATTGTTCCATCAGCAGGCTCATCATCACCGGATAGTTGATGAGCCAGATTTGTTTATAAGAAAAGTTCATAATTCAACTTAAAGGATGCGTCCGGACACACCTCCGCAAGGGAAGGCATCCCGACTAATGAATAAATATAATTGTATAGAAATTCGTACCCTGTATATGTATAGGATAGCGTGCAAACAGGCAGGAAATATCTTTGCCTGTTATGTCAGTGTGGAGACGCTATATACAGAGTTGGTGTTTCATAAGTTGAATCAATTCGTTTTACAGTTCACAAGGCAAATGTAAAACTTTTCCGGGAACAATATCCCTCCGGCGGCAGAATTATTACGGTTTATATTTCTCCGCCCATTCGAGGACCGTCGGGCTTTTCACCTCCACGCCATACTCCTGTGCTTTTAATAGAATCCGGTAAGCCAGGAGAGGCTTGTCCGTTTCGGAGGCGTAGCGGAAATAGGCTTCTGCCGCCCGGACGTGGGCCGCATCGGGCATCGGGAACTCACGGGTTTCGGGAATGCCGAAATCCGAAGAAGGGAGCAAGTCCCTTTCTTCGGTTGTCAGTTTATCGCTAAGATGTCTGCTTGTCGTTTTCATAATCGTCTGCGTTTAAATAAAGATGCTATGTAAACAACCAACCCGGCAAAAGGCTCAGCGATTCTGGGATAATCAAGAAAAAACAAGAATTATTAACGGCAGCTTACCGGTCGGAATAAAGCCCGAGACGATTACCCTCGCAATCCATAAACAGGGAGAAGTAGCCGCATCCCTCCGCCTCGATCTTCGTCTTTGGCCGCACAATCCTACCGCCATTCTCGCATATCCGCTCCAAGGCACTCTCCATATCTTCCACATGAAAATGGATCAACACGCCATTATCAGAGGGAAGAAAGTCAGAGGCATAAGAGACTGCACCCGTCATCTCCCCATCTTCTTCCGGAAAGAATGCCATTTTCTCTTCATCGCACTCGAAGACGCCGAGCTTCAGGTTTAACACTGTTTCATAGAACTTGACCGCCCGGTTAAAATCGACAGACGGAATCTCAAAGAAAGATACTAACCTTTTCATGTTTCCTTTTTTTAGTTATTTATGCTTGTCAATTGACACGGCAAAGGTAGAAAAGCGGACTGCCGGATACTTGTAAAAAAGGGACATTCACCAATCGGCTACTCTTCCGAAAAGTAATCGGAATAAGGCGGGCATACTGACAGGTATTCTTTGGGCGTATAGCCCGAGAAGATTTTGAACTCATTAATCAAGTGTGACTGGTCGGAATAACCGCATTCGTAGGCCAACTGCGAAAACAACATCTCCGGTGACGACTGCAAGACAAAAAGTGCATGCTGGAAACGGACAATCCGGAGGAAGTCTTTCGGGTTAATACCAATATGTTCGGCAAACACACGCCTGAACTGTTTCGGGCTAAGGCAAGCGGCATCGCATAAATCCAGCAGGCGGGTTTCCCCTTTCAGCAAATCTATCCGCCCGACAGCAGCCTGCATCCTCCGGAAGTTATAATCTTTCAAAGGATGCAGGCGCCTCAGCAGGAATTCTTCAATCAACCAGATAGCCGATCCGTCACCTGTGGCATCCAGTACCCGGTCCTGTAAATCCTTCAAGTCCGGCTCTTCCGTATCAGCGAACACCACCGTCCTGTTCCCCAGTTCAAACATCGGCATCCTGAAGAATGCACTCGCACTATAGACATGGAAAACAACTGCAATGATCTTTATCTTGCCGGTCAGGCGGATATCCGAATAACCGATCGACTGTCCACACAGAAGTGCACAGTCCTGTACTCGTTCCATCCGTTCCAAAGAAGTGAGGATCGCCTCATCTCCCCGGTAGAAAAGCATCTGTATGTTGCCGCTCGGAATAATCCGTTCGGAAGCATGCGTCACACAATCTGTTTCCAATATCCAATAATGCTTGACATAAGGAGCAAGCAACGGACAAGGGAGCTGAATACGAAATATTTCCATGTCGCAAATATAAGGAAATACTTTCGGAACAGACTAAAAACAAGCTACTGTATTGGAATACAGATTTCCGTCAGCAAATCTTCCGGCTCCGTCGTGCACGGATCGTTCAGGTAGCGTTCGTAGCTCGGTTCGTCACGCAGGGTGCAACCCATCTCCGGCAACTTACGGGCATAGATGGTATCGTAGACGGCTTGCAGTTTGTCGTACGGGCCTTTATAAATGAAGCTGGCATAACGTCCTGCCGGAATCTGTTTCGCTCCGACTTCCCCCTTCGGCTGAATGGCTTCGGGCATCACCATACAGACATCCGTGCGGAGCTTCTCTTCGGAAGTCACCTTCGGGTCATCGTGATAGATGCAAAGCGGACAAGGGTCGTTCACCGGCAGGTTCTGTTCGCGGGCAAAGGCATAAAGCCTCATCCACGTTCCACCGTAGTCATTCAACTGGTAGTTTCCCGTCAGGCGGATATAGATAACATCGCGGGCAGGGATTTCCTTCACTTCGACCTCCAATTGCAGGTCGGGCCATATCTTTTCTGGTCTCATAATCGTGTACTCTTTATTGTTTCTGTATTCGTTAGGTGAAATAGAATAGAACTGCCTGAATGCTTTCGACAGGGAGGAGGGTGCACCGTATCCGATCCGGTAAGCGATATCGCCAATGGACATATCCGTGTAACGAAGCAGATGAGCTGCAGTCTCAATCCGTTTTCGCACAATGAACGCCCCTAACGGCTCTTCCAGGAACGCACTCATCACCCGATGAAAATGATACGGGGATAAATGCGACATTTCGGCCAGCCGGTTCAGGTCAATCTCGTCCCCTAAGTGATTATTGATATACTCAACCACCAGGTTCACCCGTTTCAGATACTCTTCTCTTGTCGTAGTTCTTTGTTGCATATTCTTTTCTGTTTTACTTCGCAAAGGTAACCAGCCTCCTGCCGGGGCACTTTTCCAATCTTGCTAACTTACAAATAATTCACCATTCATCATTCATAATTAAAGAAGAATGTTAGCTTTGCAAGCAGAATCAAACTATATCATTATGACTTACATACATTTAAACAGCCGTTCGTTCCGCATCGAAAGAATGGCTCCTGAAGAATATAAAGACGGAGGGAGAAACCTCGTCATCCGCTACCGTTACACCAGCGGAGAGTTCGGAGAGATGCTGCTGGCCCGTACCGGAAAAGGAATTTGCTATGCCGCCTTCGATGACGACCGCAAGCAGGCCATAAGCGAATTGCAAGCAATTTTCCCAAATGCTACTTACCGGGAAGAGACGGGAGAAGGGAAAGAAGAATGCGCCTCCGGCCCGATTCCTTTACATGTAAAGGGAACTGATTTCCAGATACAGGTCTGGGAAGAATTGCTTAAGGTTCTCACCGGCACACTCACCACCTATTCCGCCATCGCCAACCGCATAGGACGACCGAAAGCCTGCCGCGCCGTCGGTTCGGCGGTAGGAGCCAATCCGGTCTCTTTGTTTATACCGTGCCATAGAGTCATACGTTCCACCGGAGAATACGGAGAATATCATTGGGGAAGCGAGAGAAAGAGGAAGATGATTGAGTGGGAAAAGGGTAATGCATTCTGTAAAGACCTTTAGTATGCCATGTGCCGCAGGCTCTCTTTTGCCGTTGATTTCAATCAACGGATAGAAGATTCTCCCGGCTTTGCCGGTTCCTCTGTGGGATTTATCCCCCTTTAAGAATCCTTTTAATACAATCTATCAAAGGGGCTGAAGCCCACAGAGGAAGAGGCGATGCCTCCAGTCACTAAAACCGTCAGCTGAAGCAGACGGCAAAAGAGAGCCTTTGGCTGAAATATCTTTATTGCTGCGCCAGCCATTCCTTTACCGCATCGACCAGCACCTGGTTCTCGGCAGTGGTCTGGGTAGAGACACGGATATAGGTTTCATCGAGGCCGCGAAAGTTGGAAGCGTCGCGGATCAGTATGCCGTGGTTCTCCCACAAATACTGTTTCAATGCGGCGGCAGTACCTTTCTTCAGGCGGACCAGGAAGAAGGTGGTGGAAGTGGGTTGCACTTCGAGGCCGTCCAATTTATTCAACTGATAGATTAGTTCGGCTGTCTCGCGCTGCCATTTGCGAATAGGCAAGGTGAACTGCGCCGGGTGGATCAGGATATATTTGCTTGCCTCGATAGCGATCGCATTGACCGACCAGGGAATGATGTATTTATTAATCTCTTCCGTCTTCTCGGGAGAGGCAATCAGGTAACCGATGCGCAGCCCCGGAATGTTGTAGGCTTTCGAGATGGACTGCACCAGGATCAGGTTCGGATGATTCTTGACATCCGAAGGCTTCAGCATATCTTCAGTCGTAAAGGCGACGTATGCCTGGTCGATGATAAAAGTAGTCTGCCGGTTGGCAGCGATCAGAGCCAGCAGTTCGGTACGGTGTATCAGCTTGCCGTCCGGATTGTTCGGGTTGCATATCCAGCAGAAATCCTGTCCTTCGAGCGAGAGTTCGGACAGATCGTCCGAAGTCGGGAAGAAACTGATCTCATGTCCGTGCAGGCGGCAGGCATCTTCATATTCGGAGAAAGAGGGGATCGCAATCATCGACTTCGCCCCCTTCCAGGCTTGCGCCAGGAGATAGAAAGCCGTGATCGAGCCGTTTGTTACGACAATATTATTCTCTTTCATCTCATACCGACGGGCCAGTAACCGCTTCAGGGTGCCGGCATCCGGTTCCGGATAGCGTGTCAGTTTATCAAACTGCTCATTCAAATGATCTTTGAGCTTTTCCAGGTTAGCACCATGCCAGACGTTTGAACTGAAGTTTATCTTTACTTCGTTCTGCGAATTATAGAAATCATCACCGTGTCCGAATAGCATACAATATCTGTTTTTAGTAAATAATTATCGTGTAATAGAGAGGCAAAGATACGACTTTTGTTTTATTTCCCTCCATTGATTGCTTTATAGATAGCATCCTGTATGCGCGTCCGTATTTCGAGCGAGCTGAGTTTGTTGTTGGCCCGCGTCGGGTTCACGCGGTTGGACAGGAAGATATAGAGCAGGTTATTGTCCGGATCGACCCAGAAGCAGGTGCCGGTAAAACCGGTATGTCCGTAGACGGAGGCCGGCGCCAGACTGCCACATGGCGAACCTTTGCCCGCACCGGGAGCCGGTTTGTCGAAACCGAGACCGCGACGACAGGTCGGGCTTTTGCTTTGCGTGAAGAGGCGGGCGGTCTCCGGGGAGAGGTATTGCTCGCCACCATAAGTTCCCTGGTTCAGGTAGAGTTGCAGGACTTTCGCCAGATCGTCCGCATTAGAGAACAACCCGGCATTTCCGGAAACACCTCCCTGGAAAGCGGCCGCCTCGTCGTGCACATAACCGCGAAGCAGTTGGCGGCGGACAAACTGGTCGTTTTCCGTCGGGACAATGCAGGCCGTGTCCATGACATTCAGCGGATTGTAAGTCGTATGCCAGGCGCCGAGACGACTAAAGAACTGGTCGTGCAACAGGCGGTCCATCGGCTGCCCGGTCTGCTTTTCAACCATCATCTTCAGGAGGATGAAGTTGATGCAACTATATTTATACTTACCCCGCACCCCCAGACGGGAGTCTTTTATTTCCTGTATGATGGTGTCTTTAAAGGAATCGTGCAGGTACATACCGCGGGCTACTTCTGTCGTAAAGCCCGGTTTCTTCTTATTGGAGACAAGGTCGGGCAGGAAAGAGAAATCGTTGCGGACATACGTCTTGGCGTCGAAACGGACGGGATGCGTAGCGTTCTTTGCACCGCTGTAGAGGCTACCTTTATAGCTGTCCTTGTCGATCGCTTTCAAGTAGAAATTAATCGTAGGTGTCAGGCCGGACTGATGATAGAGCAGTTCCTTAATAAGCAGATTCTTCTTGTCGGAGTCTTTCAGTTCGGGGACGAAATCGGAAATCTTATTGTTCAGGGTGAACTTCTTTTCGTCGTAAGCCTTCATGACTGCCAGAAGCGTTCCGGCAGCTTTGGAGGAAGAGGCCAGGTCGTAGACCGAGTTTTCTTCAACCGGCTGTTTCCCGTCGTAGCTGAAATAGCCGAACGATTTATCATAAATAATCATCCCGTCCTTGGCAACCAGGACCTGGCAACCGGGAAAGGCTTTCTGCTCCAGTCCCTCCTCCACAATCGAGGCGATGACATCGAGGCGTTCGGGACTGGCGCCTACCTCTTCCGGCTCATGATAACCGAAGCGCGTCTTTTCAGTAAAGATACCCGTACCGGCCTGGTATAAGGTCGGGATAGAAACCGGCAGTTTGCCCTTGGCAGCAACACCGCCGAAGATTACCTGCGCAGCGTATTCCTGGGCGAGCGGCGTCCCTTCGTAAGCCATCACCACAGCTTTGGCTTTCAGAATGGAGGCTTTATATTCCTTACAGAAATAGGGCAAGGTGAAAAAGGCATAGACCAACTCTTTCTTCCCGGCCAACTGGCGCAAGGCAAGACTTTCCGGGATACGCACCGTGTGGACGCCACAAATAATCACATCGTATTTCTCCAGTTTCCTATACACGTTCTGCACCTGCTGCGCCGTCGCATTCCTGCCGATACTGAAACAAGCGACCGAGTCATAGCGGGAGAGCATCTGCTGGAACTCGTTGCCGGTGTCATCTCCGATAGAGAGGGCGGCAATCTTCTTCTTGTCCAACTGTTTCAGCGGCACGATATCTCCTTCATTCTTCATAAGCGTGATCGCCTCGGCATTCAGCTTTGCTGCCAGCCAGGCAGCATGGGGCGTGTTCAGCCGTCTGGACAAGCCTTTCGTGTCGATCGGGCGGTAGTTGTTCAGTCCGGCAATATATTTGTATTGCAAAATCTTGATGATCTTTGCTTCAATCTCTTCCCTGTCCAGGATGCCTTCTTCCAGCGCTTCCTTGACGGCGGCAAAATCATTGATCGGAGCAGCAGGAGCCAACAGGATATCGTTTCCGGCAAGAAGGGCCATGACGGACGGATTATCGGATTTACGGGTGGAGGCGCCTTTCATCGCTAACGCATCGGTGAAGCAAAGTCCCCGGAATCCTAAATCTTTTTGCAGCAGGTCGGTGACAACGGCACGCGACATGGAGACAGGTTTATTGCGAGCCTTATCCAACGCCGGGACATACAGGTGCCCGGTCATCACACCGGCATAGCCATCGTAGATATAGCGTTTGAAAGGGAGCAGCTCGACACTGTCCAGTCGCGCCCGGTCGTGGTGGACGGCAGGCAGGGTGTAATGGGAATCTTCGTTCGTATCGCCATGGCCGGGAAAGTGTTTGGAGACGGAGATAATCCCCTGCCCTTCCAGTCCGCGGGCATAAGCCAGTCCCTTGTCTGCAACCGCATTCGGATTCTCGCCGAAAGAGCGCAAACCGATCACCGGGTTATCGGTATTGCTGTTCACATCCATATCCGGGGCGAAGTTGATATGGATGCCCATCTCCTTGCATTGGCGGGCCACCTCTTTCCCATATTCGGTGATCAGGCTGTTGTCTTCGATTGCGCCCAGCATCATGTTCTTCGGGAAACGTGTCGTACCGGAGAGGCGCATCGATAGCCCCCACTCGCCGTCCAGCGAGACAAGCATCGGGACACGGGAGGCCTTTTGCAGACGGTTGGTCACCTCGGCCTGTGTCACCGGATCGCCTTTGTGGAACAGGATGCCGCCTATCTTGACCTCATTGACATACCGCATCAGGCGTTGCATATTGCGGGTGTCGGACTTCGGATTGGCGATCACCATAAAGAGCTGTCCGATACGTTCGTCGTAGCTCATCGCATCAAAGACAGAGTCTACCCAATGGTTCATCTTCGCCTGGTCCGCAGCCCGGTAAAGGTTCGGTGTCGTCTGCGCCAGAGCGGATAAAAACGTGACACAACTAAACAGGAGGATATATATTTTCTTCATCTTAACTTCCTTACTTCATCAAATATTAAACAAATCCCGAGAATATTGCACACCAAAAGTAAGAATTTTACCCTGATATTTCCTACCTTTGGGGAGTTTACTAATTATTTTTTAATTCAAATTCTATCAAACCATGCAGAGAAGACACTTTATGAAACTGACCGGCCTGCTGGCCACTCTCCCGGCGATCAACGGAATAGCCGCGACCACAGAAAAAACCGCTTCCTCAAAGAAGCAGATCTACGAATGGCGCATCTACACACTGGAAGGAGACGGAGACGGCCTGGATGCCTTTTTCCGTGACACCCTGATCCCGGCCTATAACCGGAAGAATATCAAAGCCGGCGCTTTCGCCCCCTACAAGAAAGAAGAAAAGGAACGCCGCCTGCTGTTGTTCGTCTATCCCGACATCGACACCTATTATAAGGTAAAGAAGGATATATGGAAAGACACCACGTTCCGGAAAGCCGCCCAACCTTTCTTCGACCAGACGGCTCCCAAGCCAGCCTACTTCAACTTCGAAAGCTACCTTTGCGAAGCATTCGACAAAATCCCAACGATGCGAATGCCGGACAAGAACCGGACGCTTCTGGAATTGCGCACTTACCACAGCCCGAACGAAGAGGCAAACCAGCGAAAAATAGCCATGTTCAACAACGACGAGATCGATATATTCGACAAAGTAGGCGTCAACTCCGTCTGCTACGGCGAGATAATGGCCGGACCGATCATGCCGGCGATCATGTACCTCACCTGGTACAAGGACGAACCGACACGCGCAGAAGCCTGGAACAAGTTCGGCAAGCACCCCGACTGGCAACGGATCAAAGATATGCCCGAATATGCCTACACGGCAACCCGGAACACCAGCCTGTTCCTTTCGCCATTGCCCTATTCGCAAATATAAAAGAATCATACCATGAAGCAAAGATTGTCCATCCTGTTACTTTTAGCATTCAGCCTGCTCGGCCTGCACGCACAGAATGCAGAAGAAGCCAACTACGACGAAAGCAAGATTCCGCCGTTCACCCTGCCCACTCTGCTGGAAACAGCAAGCGGCCAGAAAGTTACCACCCCGCAACAATGGGAGCAGACCAGGCGTCCCGAATTGCTTTCCATCTTTGCCGAACAGGTATATGGTAAAATGCCCGAGGGCAAAGTGGATGTCTCCTACGAAAAGCTGGACGACAACCACAGCGCCCTCGACGGCAGCGCCACCCGCAAACAGATCGAGATCACGTTCAGCCGCAACGGCGTCGAACGGAAAGCCCTGCTGCTAATGTACCTGCCGAACCATGTCAAGACCAAAGTGCCGGTCTTCCTGCACTTCAATTTCCAGGGAAACCAGACGGTCTCTGCAGACCCGGAGATTATCCCTTCGCAATACTCCAAAGAAGCCCGGGGCAACCAAGCCTTCCGCTGGCCGTTGCAGAAGATCATCGACGCCGGTTACGGCCTTGCCACCGTCCATTATTTCGACTTCTTCCCCGACGACAAAGACAAGCATGCGGAAAGCATCCTCGCCCTCTTCGGCTACAAACCCGGCGATGATATCCCGACAGACGGCGGACAGGCCATTGCCGCTTGGGCCTGGGGCAACAGCCGTGTGATGGATTATCTGGAAACAGACTGGCAGGTGGATGCATCCAAAGTGATCCTTATGGGACATTCCCGTCTCGGAAAAGCAGCACTCTGGGCCGGTGCCTTAGATACGCGTTTCGCCATCGTCGTCGCCAACGAATCCGGTTGCGGCGGTGCAGCCTTGTCCAGACGACAGGTAGGCGAGACGGTCAACCGCATCAACAATGTATTCCCGCATTGGTTCTGCAAGAACTTCCGCCGGTATAACAAGAAAGAAAACGACCTGCCAATCGACCAGCACGAACTGCTCGCCCTCATCGCTCCCCGCCCGCTTTATGTGGCAAGTGCCGAAGGCGACCGCTGGTCCGATCCGAAAGGAGAATTCCTTTCCGCCTCATACGCCGGAGACGTCTACCACCTCTACGGAATGAAAGGATTGGAGACAACCACCCTTCCGGCCGTCAACACTTCGATCGGAGACCGCGTCGCCTACCACATCCGTACCGGTGTGCACGACGTGACGGATTTCGACTGGGAGAACTACATCCGGTTTGCGGATAAGTGGTTGAAATGAAATTTATTTCAAGTTCCTTCTTGCGTATCAAATAATTATTTCGTTACTTTGCATCCGCTTTGCGTAATCTCTGTCGGGACAAGGTTGCCCGTTACATTGCGTTTCATTAATAAATACAATTAAAAAGCTATAAAACAATGGATTTAATTAAAGTTGTAAACGAAGCGTTTGCTACAAAGAAGGAATATCCTTCATTCAAGAGTGGTGACACTATTACAGTAGCTTACCGTATCAAAGAAGGTAACAAGGAACGTATCCAGCAGTACAGAGGTGTTGTAATCCGCATCTCAGGTCACGGCGACAAGAAACGCTTCACTGTTCGTAAGATGTCTGAAAACGTAGGTGTAGAACGTATTTTCCCGATCGAATCTCCGTTTATCGAAAGCATCACTGTAAACAAATTTGGTAAAGTACGTCGCGCCAAGCTGTATTATCTGCGTGCTCTTACCGGTAAGAAAGCAAGAATCAAAGAAAGAAGAGTGTAATCTCTCTGGTTCGATTGCCATACGAAAAAGCCGTCCGATTCATTTCGGGCGGCTTTTTTGTTGTGCCTGTCCGTTCCGGATGCGATGCCTGTCGCTTTGCGGACGGACAGGCATCGGATAAAAAACCTATAAGCACCGGTTTGCAGATTATTTCAATGTCGCGATAATGACCAGCGGATTCCGGTCGTTTGCCTGCTGCCGCCAACTGACCAGCGATCTGCCGTCGGCAGACATGACCTTCGGGAAGAAGTAATCACCCGAAGCGCCTTTTATAAAGTCGGGCATCGCATCGCCATCCTCTCCCAGAACTTTTAGGTCTTCATCCGAATATTTCAGCATCAGGCTACGGGCCGAACCGCTACGGAGGTTGTAGAGATTCGTGCCGTACATCATCCGTTGTTTGCCCATATCCGTGAATACTGTCGTAAAGGCGAGATAATCGTTGCCTTGCCCTAAGAAAGTGACCATCGGCATCTCGGTAAAGAGCATGTTCTGAAGTTCTTCCATAGACTGATATTCGTAACGCCGGGACTCTTTAGAAGCCCATTTGCCGAAATCAATCCGGTAAGCCGGCCGGAGCAGATGCTTCTTGCTGTCAACACGGAAGATTGTGTCGCAAAGGAGCCGCTTCAACAGCAACCCGTCAGCCGTCTGAAAGAACTTTCCCTCACCAGGGGCAAACCAGGAAGCCTTCGGCTCATATTGTCTCGTATAAGGAATTGCTGCCAATACGCCGTCTGCATCAAAGAACTCGATACAGTTTTTCTCCGTTCCCTTGAAATTAGACTTGAAGCCGGCAAAGCGCTCTCCGTCCAACGGATAGAAATCAAAATAGGTATTAGCGGGCGACTTGACAGTCTTCAGCCATCGGCCGTCCAGCGAGAAGACCTTCACCGCCCCGGCAAAGTCAAGCACATACACCTTGCCTTCCCTGACCTGAACCACATTCGCTCCTTTGAAGACTTCTTCCGGTCCTTCGCCCGTACGGAACACCCGGTTCAGGAACTTGCCCGAACGTTCGAACAGCAGGCCGTCGACCAACAGATACTTGTCGAACACATGAAGTTTATAAATGGCGGGAAGTAGCAACGAGTCGGACGTTTCCAGTTGGATAATCTCCACCGAAGAGGCAATATCCCGGAGTGGGACTTCCGCCGGTTCCTCTATCTGTTGTCCGATACCGATTACCGGAAGTTCGGCAATACGGTCTGTTTTACCTGTGCAGGAGACTACGAGGCCAAGGCACAAAGCCAGCCAAAATGCGTGTACTTTCATAACATAAAGAATTTGTGTTTATCAATCATATCACAAAAGTACAGGAAGAAACAAAGCCTCCGTCCAAACAAGCCTTGACAAACGCTTTGACGGAAAATATTAATGTTCAGCACTTTACAAAGAGAAGCCCACTAACGAACCGGACAACGTATCAGAAGTTCTGCAAATAAACATCCAGATTAACCTCCGCTCCCAGCCCGATCCGCTTCTTTATCCGGTTCTTCGACTTGGTAATGGCAGCCGGTGTATTATTGAAGATCACGCTCAGTTCCCGGTTCGCCAATCCGGCCTTCAGGAGACAGCAGGTTTCAATATCGTGTTTCGTCAGTTCGGGATATGTTTCCCGAAGGCGGGTGGCAAAACCGCGATACAAGTTATCCGTCACCCGGCAAAGATGTTCATATTCTTTCTCACCGATAAAGACGTAGGACGGTTCTGCCTTCAACTTCATAAAGAGATGATATCCGCGTAGCTCTTCGTTCTTCATCTCGAGTTGGCGTATCCGTTGTTCCAATCCGGCAGACGGTTCACGGTTCGTCTCCTGCTCCCGGCGATAATGTTCCAAAGCCTGTTCGTTCTCTGCCAGCTGCCGGCTAATCCGGTTCAACGCCCGTTCATTCTTTCTGTACCGGAAAAATCCGTACCCGCTGAGCAAGGCTGCCAGAAGTAGGATTGGAAGAAAGACTTTTATCCGGGAGGCCAGTGAAACCGGACGTAATGCAGCCAGCGGGTCCTCCTTCAGGCGGGCAATCACCAGCACTTGGTGGTCCATTCCCATGCCCCGGAAAGCGATCAAGTGACGACCGTCGACAGACATCTGCTCCGGAAAGAAGTTATCCCAGTTCGCGAAAGGAGGCATATAGGCAGTCGTGTCGTACAAGAGCCGGCTCTGCCGTCCCATATCGTCCGTCGACATCTTCAGTTCCAGGCTATAGGTCTTCCCGCTTTTGCGGTCGTAACAATGGGTGGCATAGACCTGTTTCTGCCATTCGACAGAGCTGTAGACGGTAGAAAGCCACAGAGTCAAACGAGACTCACCGAGTAGCAAGACATAGGGCGTACGACAAAAGAGTTCCGTCTCCGGCTGCTCCAAAACATAGCGAAGCGAGTCGACCCCTCCGAGCGAATCCAGTTTCAACAGGTAAGAAGGATGCAAACCGTTCATCTCTCCGGATGCTTCATAAATCGTATCGTTCAGCAGTTCCTTAAACAGCAGCCTTCCGGCTGTCCACACAAACTGTCCGTCACGCCGGAAGGTGAAATAGCCTTTCGGCCTCCCGAACACCTTCCGATAAGGCAGGCGGTTGAAGACCGTATCGGCATTATAAAAGATCATCCGGTCACGTTCGTTCCCGCTGCTGTTCACCCGGTAACCGGCAAGCGTCCGGGCACTTGCTACTCCGACAGCATCCAGATGACCGGCAGGGGAAGGAATCGTCTCCACCAGACGTCCACTCTGGGTATAGACTTTTGTCAAGCCGTCCCGGTCCGTGATGTAAACAAGTCCGTTATGTTCATTCAGGACAAAGCATTCGGTATATTCATCCGCTCCGTCTCCCTTACGTGCAATCGTCCGAAGCGAATCGCCCTTCCGGTCGAGCAGCAGGCAACTATTCTCTCCAGCAACTACAAACCCGCTGTCGAGCATCATAATGCGGTCGCGCTGGAAGGAGAAAGGAATCCGGACGATCTCCACCGTATCGGCCACACTGCTCAACATCACCGTCCGGGGCGACAAACAACCGGAACCGATCCCGACAGTCTCCGACCCTCTCCCGCTCTTTCCACACGCAAGACAACCGACCAGGAAGAGTGCCGTCAGCATCATTCCCAGCATCATCCGGATATAATTCAAACCGTATCGAAGCATATTCCCACTTTTTGGAGCATAAAGATATGGAATAATCCTGCCCGTGAACCGTCCACCCCTAAAAGTATTTATAAAATGTAAAGAGCAGGAACAAAGCTACAGCAGGCGTTGTTTGTCTGGAAACTCAAAAAGATGATTCTATGAATTACGGTATTAGCGTTCTGTTCAGGGCTATTCCCCTGCTTATGGGCCTGTTTTGTTTTGGTTACGGGCTGTTCATCACGTCGTATGGGACAGACCCAAACCGCTTTTTGGCCGGTCCGGTCGTGTTCTCGTTGGGGATGATTTGCATTGCTCTTTTCTCGACAGCCGCCACTATCATACGGCAGATTATCGGGACTTTCGGGACGGTGAGCAAATATGTGCTTCCCGGAGTAGGCTATCTGTCGGCAGCCCTGACAATTATCGGAGGAATCCGGTTGCTGCATGTTTCGACGGACACGGCTTCGTTTGTGGCAGGGCATGTTATCTGCGGCGTCGGACTTATCACCGCTTGTGTGGCTACAACCGCGACCTCATCCACCCGCTTTACGATGATAACCGTCAACGCCCGGAAGAACGACCACGAGCCACCACCCAAAGCCTTCACACGCACGCAGGGACTGACGCTGATCTCCATTGCCCTCATCATCTCGGTCGTCGCCTGGGTATGGGCGTTCATGCTGCTTGCCAAGAGCGGACTGCATCCGAAGTATTTCGTAGCGGGACACGTCATGATCGGGCTCGCCTCGATTTGTACCTGCCTGATTACATTGGTCGCCACCATCGCCCGGCAGATACGGAACATCTTCTCCGCTTCCGAACGAAGGATATGGCCGGTGCTGGTCCTGATCATGGGAAGCCTGTGTGTCATCTGGGGATTGATCCTGATATTAGGTACGGCCGACAGGGGACTCGCTTCAACCGGCTACATCATGATTGGATTGGGACTGGTCTGCTACAGCATTTCCAGCAAGGTGATCCTGTTGTCGAAGATATGGCGGCATGAGTTCAAGTTGTCCAACCGCATCCCGCTGATTCCTATCTTTACAGCGTTAGGTTGCCTCTTCCTGGCAGCATTCCTGTTCGAAATGGGGACGGTTCACGGATACTATTTCGTGCCGGCACGTGTGTTGGCGGGATTGGGAGGCATCTGTTTCACGCTCTTCTCTATTGTCAGTATTCTGGAGAGCGGGACTTCTTCCAAATAAGGTTATCGGCTGTTTAGCGTTTGATCGTTATCCTTTAGCCTTTTCTTCGGTATCTGTTAGGCCGTTGGTTACTATTCGTAAGTCGTCCGCTTGGTGGCGAACGATCGTCCGCCGCCCAGTGAACGATCGTCCGGCGGCAAGCGAACGATCGTTCGACGCCAAGCGGACGACTTATGGATTACGATGAAAGGGATAATATAATAGGGGGAATGACTTAATGGATAGGGATAAGTTTGTTTACCTAATATGATACTATAATTCATTTATCAAGTCTTCTAATGTTTTTGCTCTTTTCCTGCAACACCTGCGTTCTTGCATTTCTTTCAACCCAACAGCAATTCCAGCAAGGATTTCTTCCTTACTGATATATCCGGCTCCCTCTTCGGTGGACGCGGTTGTCTTTGTCTTTATTTTGCGGTTAAGCTTTGCCATATAGTTTTTTAGCTGTTGAACATTACCATGTTTCCATCTCCTTGTCTAACTCTTCGGATGTTATACACAATCCAGTCTCATCATCTTTTTCTGCTTGTGCCATCAAATCGTCCAATAAATCCGCAGGCATGGAGTAAGTGTCTAATTCTATCATAGTCATATTTATACTCCTTTCTTTTGAGTTACAGAAGCAAAGATATGAAATAAATCTTTTCCTGCAACACATCAAAAGCTTATAACATCCGGCAACACATTCCTCTACAACTTAACCTTATAGAACAACTCGCTCAGCGTATAAGTAACCGTGAAACCGGTTATGCCCCGCTTCAGCGCATTGCCGCTGAGGTCGACACGGTCGTAGAAGAAGGCGGTATGGAGGCGGCCGTTCATCAGCGGGAAGCCAAGACCGGCACTGACGCGCCAGGAGATGCCGGACTGTCCTCTGACATGCATATAATAAGGAGACGACAGTCCGAGGCCGATCTTATAATCCATCCTTTGCCAGATGCTCGATGAGCTGTAGCCATCCGGATAATAACAGGCGCCGGCACGCAATTCATGCGAGTCGTGGAACGTGACACGCGTGTCCGCCGAAGTCAGCGAACTGTACTGCCGGTACATATAGTCGAGCGCATACGTCATCTTTTTATACTCCACGGAAGCGCCTGCCCCGATATACTGCGGCAAGGTCTGGCTGACCTTCTTCATATTGGAAGAAGCCGAGGTGGAATTATCCGTTATCGTCTTGGTCTTCTCCAGGCGCATCGTTTGGGGCAGGCCGTAGACGGCACCGAGCGTCAGGTTCAGTTCGCGGCCGAGACGGCGGGAATACTGCACGCCGAAATCGGCCGTGAAAGACTGCCCAAAGAGTTTCTGGGAGATCGCCATCGTACTCTGCGTCTCCGCCTGTATCATATTCCCGAAGATATAGCCCAGATTGACACCGACCGACAGCGAGGGTAACACCAGGAAAGCATTCGAGAGATAGACCTTCGAGAGGCCGCCGTCGCCGGAGAACACGCTCGTATAGTAAGAGCCGGGAGAACCTTCCAGCTCCTGCGTGCTCTGGAAATAATAGCCGACCGAACTGTAAGGCGTCAGTCCCGCCGCCATATACCAGCGGGGAATGATACGGCCAGCCATCGCAAAGCGGGAGAAGTTGCCCGTAAAAGCCTGGTTATCGTCCCCCTTCGAACGGTACGCCTCCCACTTGGCAAAAGCAGAGACTTCCGCCAGCAAGCGGCACGTATCGATGGCAGTCAGGGCGGCAGGATTATCCATATTGAGAAGCATCTTCCCCCGCATACCGGTCGAAACGCCTCCCATAGCCGTATTGGAGCCATACAGCCCGGTCGTAATCTCCCCGATCCCGAACATCGAATAGGGCGAGGAAGTCATCACATTCTGGGCTGCGACAGAAAGGGGAAGCAGCAGGCCGAGCAGCCATCCGTATTTAGTAACTCTCATATATTTTATAAGTTAGTTGTAAGACAATGGGAGAACGTCCCGCTTGGTCGCTGAAAGTCAGGTTGCGGAATGTCTGGGTATAATCGTCCTCGCTGAAGACAAGTTGCAAGCTATGCTTATACTTCCCGAAAGCGCCTAACTCCTCTTGCATGAAGGTGCTGACGTCAAAGTAGTAATATGTGTTCTCCGAGAAGCTATCGTCCTTGACCAGCGTCCCGCTCTGCACTTCAGTGCCTAAATAGTCGGTGACGGCATCCGTCACGACGTTGTTCTCGTCTACGATATACAGGAAAAGGCTGTCGGGAAGAGGGTTAAACTCAGACCAGGAACCCGGTTCGGGATAAATTTTCAGATAGGCCGATTCGATCGAGATGCGTTCGCCCTGTTGCAGGATCTCGTTCAGGTGGGGAAAGCCAAGCCGGCTGTACCAGCCGATTCCCCCGAACAACACGCCCCGGTTATCCAGTTCGGAGGAAGCGACTTCGAGGTTCTTAAGCGGCAGGCTTTCCATAGCCGTCCCTGTCCGGTCGTGGTCGACATGGTAGAACTGCGTCTCGGTGTTCGGGTAGATCACACACTCCGCTTCCTGCGCGATTGCATCTTCTATACGATAGCGCAGGATCAGGGCAGAAGCCGTGTCGCCCACACTGAAGGAGACGATATTCCGGCATACGTCGAGGTCGGGAACAACGACCAGCCCTTTGAAGTAATCCCCGAAACGGTCACCCGACAGGCCGTCGTCGCGACTGTGCAACCTTGTGAGCATGTCTTCGCCCAACTCGTCCGGCAGACGGATCTCCAACCGTTCGCTGTCACCCGGCTTCGGCTTGAAGGTGCAGGTGGCGATCGGCTCCGGATCATAGGCGAAAGAGCTGTTGTTATAAAGATAGTCGTTATCGTTCAGTATGACCTTCTCCAGGAGGCGGTGTACGGTAAGCCGCATCGGCTGCGCCGTGTCGCCGATCGAATAGCCGCCGTATGAGAGGGCCAGCACAAGGGAATCCAACCGCACGACCTCGTCCGCCTCCGTCGTATAGGAAGGAGACGAATAAGGCAGATAGGCACTGGCGGAGACTGTTCCCCAGAGCGAATGGGTGTACTGTCCCACCAGTGCAAGCCCCTGTCCGGTCGTCTCTAACGAATCGATTATGGTGGAACTCACCGTGACGGTACAACTGTCCACCAGCACATTCCGGAAAACACTGTCCACCAGGTTGTCCCCGTAACTATTATTCTCGTCATAACAGGAAAAGAGAGCGCTGCACAGCAGAAGCAGCCCAAAAGGAATCAGATTCTTATTCATACATATACGATATATTTCGGCTTGCAAAGAACTTCAATCCGGTTATGTCCTGCAAGAATAACCTGCCAACGGCCGGTTTCTCTCAATAAAAGGCTGCTGTTCGCCTGCCAATGTCTTTCAGCGGGTGAAAAAGGCATTTACCTCCCTGATCCGTCCGTTCACCGGATAAGAACGTCTGTTCGTCGATTTCATTTGCGGGAGAAGGGAAAGCCTCGTTCTTTTGCAACCGTAAACAACAAAAGAACACGTTTAAGAATGACACACAAAAGATTATTTGCTCTCTTGATAGCTCTGCTTCCCGTCTTCGTCTCTTCTTGCAGCGACGACGATGACGACGATCTGATCGGTAACTGGGTACGCACCTCCGACTTCGACGGGCTTGCCCGCGGGGAAGCCTCCTGCTTCTCCATCGGCAATAAAGGATACCTGGTCTGCGGATATGACGGTAGCAAAAGCAATGCGCGACTGAGCGACCTGTGGGAATACGATATGACAACAGACGCCTGGACGCAGAAAGCCAGCTTCCCCGGCACCGCCCGCAGTAACGCAACCGCCTTCGCGATCGACGGCAAAGGCTATTTCGGTACCGGCTACGACGGCGAAAACAAGCTGAACGACTTCTGGGAATACGATCCGGCAACCAATACCTGGACACAAAAGGCCGACTTTCCCGGCGTAGGACGATACAGCGCCGTCTCCTTCGGAGTCTCCGGTAAAGGATACATCGGCGCCGGATACGACGGCAACTACCTGAAAGACTTCTACTCCTTCGACCCTGCCAACAACACCTGGACACAGATTATCAGTATCGGGGGAAGCAAGCGTATGGGCGCTTCCAGCTTCGTGATCGACAATATCGCCTATGTATGCGGCGGCGTCAACAACGGCGAATATATCAGCGACTTCTGGAAGTTCGACCCGTCGACAGGACAATGGACACAACTTCGCGACATAGCCAACACTTCGGATGAAGACTATGACGACGATTATAGCATTGTACGCATGAACGCCAGCACCTTCGTCATCGACGGCGCAGCCTACCTGACCTGCGGGGAAAGCGGAAGTGTCCGAAGCGACACGTGGAAGTATTATCCTTCCACCGACCTGTGGGAGCAGGTGCATGCCTTCAAAGGGTCGGCGCGTACAGTGGCAGTCTCTTTCTCCAACGGGACAAGAGGCTTTATAGCAACAGGCAAAAGCGGTACCTACCGGTTCGACGACATCTGGGAACTGCATCCTTACGATTATGATCCCGATGACGAATGATGAACGATGAACGATTATACATTCACTCTCTGATTAGGTAAAAATTTTTTGACCATGAAAAAAGGCCCACCAGTGATTGGCAGGCCTTTTTGTTATTATATACCTTCTTTCCGTCGGTTACTTCTTGTAAGTCTTATAGCCATAAACAGCCAGGTCGCCCAGCTCTTCTTCGATACGGAGCAATTGGTTATATTTCGCCATACGGTCGGAACGGCTCAGAGAACCGGTCTTGATCTGTCCGCTGTTGGTAGCCACGGCGATATCGGCAATCGTTGCATCTTCCGTCTCACCGGAGCGGTGGGAAGTGACAGAGGTGTAGCCGTTGCGGTGTGCCATCTCGATAGCATCCAGTGTCTCAGTCAGCGTACCGATCTGGTTTACCTTGATCAGGATAGAGTTGGCACAGCCTTCTTCAATACCTTTCTTCAGGAACTCGACGTTCGTCACGAACAGGTCGTCGCCCACCAACTGGCATTTGCTGCCCAACGCTTCTGTCAGCATCTTCCAGCCTGCCCAGTCGTTTTCGTCCATACCGTCCTCGATAGAGTCGATCGGATATTTGGCAACCAGTTCGGAAAGGTAAGCCACCTGCTGCTGGGCCGTACGTTTAGCGCCCTTGTCGCCTTCAAACTTCGTATAGTCATATACGCCGTCGTGATAGAATTCGGAAGAGGCGCAGTCCATCGCGATCGTCACGTCCTTACCCGGTTCGTATCCGGCGGCTTTGATAGCGGCCATAATGGAGTTCAGGGCATCTTCCGTGCCGTCCAATGCAGGAGCAAAACCTCCTTCATCCCCTACGGCAGTACTCAGGCCACGGTCGTGCAGCACCTTCTTCAAGGCATGGAACACTTCGGCTCCCATACGCAAACCTTCGCGGAAGCAGCAAGCTCCCACCGGACGGATCATAAATTCCTGGAATGCGATCGGCGCGTCGGAGTGCGAGCCGCCGTTGATAATATTCATCATCGGGACAGGCAGCACGTATGCATTCGTCCCGCCGATATAGCGGTAAAGAGGCTGGTCCAGATAGTTGGCTGCCGCTTTGGCCACCGCTAATGAGACGCCCAGCATGGCGTTGGCGCCCAGGTTGGACTTAGTCTTCGTACCGTCCAGTTCAATCAGTTTATGGTCGATCTCGC
Organism: uncultured Parabacteroides sp.; assembly: GCA_900552465.1. GTDB lineage: Bacteria > Bacteroidota > Bacteroidia > Bacteroidales > Tannerellaceae > Parabacteroides. The sequence continues at coordinate 23,304 of URZO01000028.1, forward strand.
GCTGGTTCAGGGCACACATACCCTGGATAGCGGGAGCAATTATGTTGTTTACATTATCGACAGCTTTCAGAACGCCTTTGCCACCATAGCGTTTCTTGTCGCCATCGCGAAGCTCGATCGCTTCGTTTTCACCGGTAGAAGCGCCGGAGGGAACAGCCGCACGGCCAAAAGCACCGGAAGCCAAATGTACATCTACTTCAACAGTCGGGTTACCACGTGAATCAAGGATCTCTCGTCCTATTACTTTTACAATTTCCATACTTTTACTTTTTGAGTTTTATCTTTTGTACAAATATAACAGGAGAATACGAAGGTTTGTTGGAAAAAAGAGATCGAATTTATCTATATACCGTTCAACTTTTTGCCACTTGCATTGTTATGTTTATACGATAGGGTTTCTAAATGTACCATGATGAAAAGATTGTTATCCATATTATCCATTCTTCTCCTGTTCACCGTAGGACAAGGAATCATGGCCACGACAGAAGACTCCGCCGACAGACAAACCATCGTGACGGAAAAAGACAATGCCCATTCCCTCCAGGAGAAAGTCAAACATTTCGAATTATGTAAAAGTCCGAATGCCGCCCTATGCCTCACCAGCCGTGTACAACAAACGACCGAATACAGCGAACGTCTTTTAAAAACGACTACCCGCCTACTTGAGCTATCGTTGCAAAAAGAACAAAACACCCTCAATAAGATATCCGAAATAACATCAATCACTCACACCTTAAAATGCTCTTCCCTTCGTATACGGGCAGGCCACTGGGTCTACGTCTTACGAAAAATTATTATTTGATAGTACATACTGTCGGTTTTTAGTAGCTGAGAGTAATCGTCTCCCCTCTTGGAGAGGGGATCAAAGAGTGCGTATTTTCACATGCGCAAACAATACCGCACTCTCCGCCTTTCTCAAGAGGGGAATGGTTGGATACAACCGCTAAACAGCTATACATGCATCAGCTTTATCACAAAATCACATTTACTGTCAAATAATAAAAGAGTATGGAAACGAAGAAATCAAATAACAAGAAGTCATATAACGGCATTTCCGCAGCCATCGTCATCCTGGCGTGCTTCATCATAGCCGTTTGTTTTTACAAGTTCGTGCTGGGCAACCCGGCCAACTTCATGGACAACAATCCTGCCAACCATCCGCTGCCCGGAAACTATTTCGGGACTGTCTACAAAGGCGGATACATTGTCCCGCTCGTGATCACCCTGTTGCTCACCGTGATCACCCTGAGTATAGAGCGCATGATCGCCATCAGCCGCTCAAAAGGGAAAAAGAACCTGGTCAACTTCGTACAGGCGATCAAGAAATATCTCGAAGCCGGCAACCTCGAAGCCGCCCATAAGCTGTGCAGCGAACAGAAAGGCTCCGTCGCCAATGTCGTCAACGCCGCCCTGTCGCGCTATAGCGATGTGGAGAGCACGACAGAGCAGACCAAAGAGCAAAAAATAGCCATTATCCAGAAAGAGATAGAAGAGAGCACCGCCCTCGAACTGCCTTCAATGGAACAGAATCTCCCGGTCATCGCCACGATCTCTACGTTAGGAACCCTGTTTGGACTGCTGGGCACCGTATTGGGCATGATCCGTTCGTTCGCCGCCTTGGCCAATGCCGGATCGCCCGACTCCGTAGCCCTGTCGACAGGTATTTCAGAAGCCCTGGTCAACACCGCGCTGGGTATTGCCACCGGTGCATTGGCCATCATCTCATACAACTACTTCACCAGTAAAATAGATAATATTACCTATGCCATTGATGAAATCGGTTTCTCCATCGTACAGACGTTTGCCGCTAAACACTGAGCCGTATGCCTAAGCTGATAGTAAAACGCAAAAGCACATTCATCGACATGACGGCGATGAGTGATGTCACCGTGCTGCTGCTTACTTTCTTCATGCTGACGTCTACCTTTATCCAGAAAGAACCGGTGGTCGTTTCCACCCCTTCGTCTGTCTCCGAGATCAAGATACCGGAAACGAACATTCTTTCCATCCTGGTAGACCCCGACGGGAAAGTATTCATGAGCCTGGACAAGCAGGAAGACAAGGCGAACGTCCTGAAATTATTGGGAAAAGATTTCGGCATCCGTTTCACAGACAAAGAAATCTACAACTTCAGCCTGCAACCTTCCTTCGGCGTCCCCATCCAAAACATGCAGGAGTATCTCAACATGCCGTCCGACGAACAGGACCGGTTGATGAAAGACTACGGTATCCCCACCGACAGCATCAACAACCAGTTCAAACTCTGGGTACAGCATGCGCGCGAAGTGAACCGCGACCTGGTCATCGCCATCAAAGCCGACCAGGACACTCCTTACCCGAAGATTAAGAACATTATGAACACATTGCAGGACCTTCGAGAGAACCGGTATAATTTGATTACCACACTCAAGAATATGCCCGACAATGTCTAACAACGACACAAGTCATGGCAGAAGTAAATACAGATAAAAACAAAGACGACGGCAAGAAAGGCAAACAGAAGAAGATGACCGTCCGCGTAGACTTTACGCCTATGGTGGACATGAACATGTTGCTGATCACCTTCTTCATGCTCTGCACCTCGCTCAGCAAGCCGCAGACAATGGAGATCAGCATGCCGTCGAAAGACCAGGTGACAGAAGCCGAACAGACGAAAGTGAAAGCCTCCAAGGCCATCACCCTGCTGCTTGGCGAAGACAACAAGATATACTACTATTTCGGTGAACCGGACTACGAGCACGTCGAATCCCTGAAACAGACCGACTACTCGCCCACCGGACTGCGCGACATCCTGCTGGCACGCAACTTCGATGTCGTCCAAAAGATGAAAGAACTCAAGCTGAAGAAACTGGACAAAGAGATTTCCGAAGACGAGTTCAAGAAGCAGGCCTCCGAGATAAAAGGTTCCAAAGACGCCCCCGTCGTCCTGATCAAGGCGACCGACGACGCCTCCTACCGGAACCTGGTAGACGCTCTGGACGAAATGCAGATATGCAATATCGGCAAATACGCAATCGTGGACATCACGGATGGAGATAAATTTCTGGTCGACAACCTGAAGAGCGGCGGAGAGCTGACGAAGCAGATTGCCCGGTCCAACCCTAAAAAATGACGGTCATGCTAAAGAATATAAATCTGAATTCACCGGAATGGTGCGAGCTGGTCTTCACCGGGAAGAACAAGGAATACGGAGCTTACGAATTGCGTAAAGATTCTTCCTCCCGGCATATCCGCGCCCTGCTGATCGTCGCAGCCGGAGCCATTCTGATCATGGTGTTGCCGGCCATCATCAAGTCAGTCATACCGCAACATGCGAAGGAGCAGGTGCTGGAAGTAACCACCCTCTCCGACCTGAAAATGGAAACGAAAGTACCGGAAGAGAACGTTATCCGTAACCTCGAAGCGCCCCCTCCTCCCAAACTGAAGAGCACCATCAAGTTCACCCCTCCCGTCATCAAAGCGGACAAGGAAGTGAACGATAACGAAGAGATCAAGACACAGGAAGAACTGACCACCTCGAAGATGGCTATTTCGGTAGCCGACGTACAGGGGACGGACAGCGAAGATGCGATCGACATCGCCGACCTGAAAGACAACAAAGAGGTCATCCAGGAGGAAGCAAAGCCCTACGTCGCCGTCGAGCAGATGCCTGAATATCCCGGTGGCACGACCGAACTGCTGAAATACATCTCCGAGCATCTGAAATATCCGGTCTTGGCGGCCGAACAGGGGATACAGGGAAGCGTAACGATCCGCTTCGTAGTCAGTCCGACCGGCGAAGTGACGGATGTCGAGGTATTCCGTCCGCTGGACCCGTCGTGCGACAGAGAGGCGGTACGTGTGATCAAGTCGCTCCCCAAATGGATGCCTGGCAAGCAGAACGGCAAGGCTGTCCCGGTCTACTTCACGGTTCCGGTTCGTTTCAAGTTACAATAATTATGGAGGTAAAGTGTTAAGATGAGACAGAATATTATCATATCGCTCTTTATAGCCTCGTCTCTGGTTGCGTGCAACTCCAGGAAAGAGACGGAACCCGACGACACTCCGACAAGCGGCGTGATAGCCGTCGCGTCGGACGAATCTCTGGCACCGATCCTGCAAGAAGAGGTCGCCGTATTCGAAAGCATCTACAAAGAAGCGGGAATCGTCCCCCTATTCTCCGGCGAGACGGAGACGATCAACCGGCTGTTGCACGACAGTACCTGGCTGGCCGTTACCACCCGGGAACTGACCGGAGAGGAAACAGACTTTATGAACCAGAAAAAGTTGTACCCGAAAGCCATCCGGATCGCGACCGATGCAATTGCACTGATCGTCAACAGGCAGAATGCCGATTCGTTGATCGGTATTCCCACCCTGAAAGAAATCCTGACCGGTAAGATACGCAACTGGAACGAGCTATCGCCCGGAAATCCGGCGACCCGGATCGAAGTGGTGTTCGACAACCCCAATTCGAGCACCGTACGGTATGCGATCGACTCTATTTGCAGCGGTGAGAAACTAAGCGCACACCTGCAAGCGTCACAAAGCAACCGGTCCGTCCTCGACTACGTTTCCAAGACACCCGGAGCGCTCGGCGTCATCGGGGTTAACTGGATCAGTAATCCGTCCGACTCCACTTGCATGAGCTTTATCGACAATATTCGCGTGATGGCCGTCAGCCGCTACCGGGAGGCAACTCCGGCAAACAGCTTCAAGCCTTACCAGGCCTATATCGCATTAGGCGATTATCCGATGACACGGCCAGTCTACCTGATCCTTTCCGAACCCCGGACGGGATTGGCTTCTGGCTTCACCTCTTTTGTCTCGAGCGATCGCGGACAGCGGATCATCCTGAAATCCGGTCTGCTCCCGGTGACACAGCCGGTCCGGATCGTGAATATAACGAATTAGTTACCAACACTAAACAATTAATTATTATGAGACGCAACATCTATATACTGATCATCAGCCTGCTGGCAACCATTGCCTATGCAGACAACAATCCCGGCATCGACTTCTACCAAGCCGGTGAACCGGACATAGCCAAGAAACTGTTTGAGAAACAGCTGGACAATTCCCCTGTCGAAAAAGCGATCGCCTGCTATTATTTGGGCGAGATCGCCTACAACGCCGGACAATTGCCGGAAGCGCAAAACTACTATAAACAGGGTTGGGAAGCCAACCCCGAATATGCCCTGAATAAAGTAGGCGAAGGAAAGCTCCTGCTGAAGACAGACAAATCCGCCGCCGTAAAAGCCTTCGACGCTGCCATCAAAGTAAACAAAAAGGATGCGGACACCTACGTCGCCATCGCCTCTGCCTATGCAGCAAACGGTATGGCGACAGAAGCCGCCGCCTCTCTCGAGAACGCCCGCAAATACAATCCGAACGCCCCCTCCCTCTATTTGTACGAAGGCGACCGCCTGCTGTCCGAGAACAAACCGGGTGACGCCGCCGGTAAATACGAGCAGGCGATCCATTTCGATCCCGACTGCCGGATCGCCTATCTCAAATATGCCGAGGTCTACCAGAGCGTAACTCCTGCCCTTTCGGTGGAAATGCTGCAAAAGGTGCTGGCAAGCCATCCGGATTATTTGCTTGCCCAACGTGCCTTAGGGAATATCTATTCGCAGGAGGGCGCCTATGCGAAAGCGATTGACGCCTACAGCCGCTACATGGCCGGTGGCCTCTATTCTGTCGACAACCTGGTCCATTACGCCTCCGCCCTCTTCTTCAACAAACAGTACGACGAAGCGGCCCGGGCGATAGCCGAAGGAAAGGCCATCGACCCGGACAATTTCCTGCTGAAACGCCTTAGCTTCTATAACGCCTGCGAAACCGGCAACTACCGGGAGGGCCTGGACGAGGCGACTGCCTTCTTCAATATCCCGGACGGCAAATTCATCTGGCAGGATTACCTGTACTATGGCCGTCTGCTGAACAAGTCCGAACAGTATGAACAGTCGTTAGTCGCCTTACAAAAAGCGCAAGCGCTTTGCAATAGCGATACACATCCCGAGATCTATAAGGATATTGCCGACGCCAACCAGAACAAGGGAGACGACAAGGCCGCCATCCTGGCTTACACAAAATACATCGAACAGGCAGGTGAAACAGCGGAGGCTTCCGACTTCTACCAATTGGGGAAATATTATTACGGCGCCGCCGTCAAAGACAGTACGCTTGCAACCGGCTACCTGACAAAAGCCGACAGCCTTTTCGCGATCGTCAAGGAACGGGTTCCGTCGAGCCACTTGGGGCTCTTGTGGCAGGCACGCACCAACTCGCTGATGGACCCGGAAACAGAAAAAGGACAGGCTAAGCCGTACTACGAATCATGTATTCCCCTCCTCGAAAAGGACAAGGACAAATACCAGAAAGAGTTGTCCGAATGTTACCGCTACCTGGGTTACTACTATTACCTCAAACAAGACATGGACAGCTCCCGGACATACTGGAACAAAATCCTCGACATCGACCCCGGCAACAGGACTGCCCTCGAAGCACTGAAGAATATGAAATAAGCCCCCCAATAAAAGGGGCTGGCAAACTTTTTACAGCCAGGGCAACACTACTTTGAGAAAAACATTTATCTTTGTCATACTATCCGTTTTTGGATAGCAACCTGAAACCTGTCAAACTATGAAATCAGACAAGTTTATCGATCCGAAATCGGATTATGCGTTTAAAGTTATATTCGGCACAGTGTCAAATAAAGAGTTGACAATCGGCTTTCTGAACAGCCTGCTGAACAAGGATATTAAGGATATCACGTTCCACAATGTGGAGATGCAGGGGAACAATGCCGACGGCAGAAGAGCGATCTTCGACCTGTTTTGTGAAGGTTCGGACGGAGAGTTGTTCATCGTCGAAATACAGAAAAAAAGACAAAAGTACTTCTCCGACCGCGTACTTTACTACGCTTCGTTTGTTATACAAATGCAGGCGGACATCGAAAGGGAAAAGTTCCGATTGTCCACAGACGAAGAGAGGAAGCGTTGGAACTATCACATCAATCGTGTATATGTGGTTTGTTTCCTGGACTTCGTTCTCGATGCGGGCTATCCCGGCAAATACCTTTGGGATATTGTGCGGATGGACCGCGAGTTGAAAGTACCGTTCAGCGAAACGCTGAATGAAATCTATCTGGAGCTTCCGAAGTTCAGTTTGGACTTTGAGGAATGCGATACGTTTTACAAGAGGTTTTTATACACAATGAATAATGTAGACATTATGGACCGGCTATCAAAAGACATTATGCAGGACGACAAACTTTTACAAAAGCTTAAGAGCGCAATCGAACTTCAGCGGATGAGCGCTAAGGAACGTCTTGCCTACGAACTGAGCATCGCTGCCGAACGTGACCTGGCAGCCTGCATGGCAACAAGTTTCGAGGAGGGAGAAGAAAAAGGTAAAGCGGAAGGGCTTGTCGAAGGGCTTACAGAAGGCATGCGCAAAATCATTCGCAACATGAAGCAGGCAGGCATGGACTTAGCGACTATTGCCAAGACTGCCGGATTGCCAGAAAAAGAGGTGGAGGCGTTGCTACGCTGAAACGCAAAAATCAAGACTTAAGAAACCGACAATTCTACAATACACAAACGAAGCTCCCGCAGTCGAAAGACCACGGGAGCTTGTTTTTTGTCTGCCTTCGGTCTTCACAGAGGGAGGGGCAGATGAACTTTTTATAATTTCATTAACTTTAGTATTAATATTCACCGCTTGTTCCCCCTCGCGGGGTAGTTGGACGTTCCGGATGACAAGGCTATGAAAACCCATACCCGGAAAAGACCGCGCAGCAATTATTAGATTATTTAATTATAATGTCATTCAACCTTCCGGATTTCTTACCGGAAGGTTGAAACTTATTTAGTCCTTATTTCTCAATCACTTAACAACTGTTTTTACAGCCTCTTCGCCTTCGACAGCAACTACGATAACACCAGCAGGAGCAGCGATAACAACGTCGCTCGAAGTGATAACCGTGTTAGCTACTACCTGGCCCAGAACGTTCGTGATAACAACTTTCTTGCCTTCGGCGTTAGCGATTCTTACAGCGCCTTCCTGACCGATTACGGCGATTTCGGATGTTGCGATCTCTTCGTTGTCAGTTGCATAGTCATCATCGGCAGCCTTGCGGTCTACGTTGAAGATCAATGCAGGGTCACCACCTGTTACGGCATCTTCGAAAGAAGATCTTTCGTTAGTCAATACCAGACAACCGTTCTGGTTCTTCAACCATGCTGCACAGTTAGGAGCGATAGACAACTTAGAACCAGCAGCATTATATTCGCCATCTACTTCAGGATATGCCATCGATTCGATCAAGAACGAATTTTCTTTACCTTCTTCTTCTACAGAAAGAGCTTCGTCAGGATATACATAACGGAATGACCAAGTCACATTCTTGTGGTTATCACCCTTCAAGTTGATGATGAACGGATATTCATCAGAAGCACCTCTATCAAATTCGTCTTTCAATTCAGCATTGAGTTCATCCAATTCAGCAAACTTGATATCTTCGTTCTTCACGTTTCTGTAAGCAGCCGGCAGGACATACAAGCTGTCACCCTTATGGATAGCGTCAACGAAACCTACGCGAGTGTATGCTCCGATCTTATCCAGATACGGCAGAGCTTCATCTTCGCCATTATACTTAGCAACAGAGTCAGCGAAACTTACGAGATATTTACCTCTCCAGAATGCCGGAACTGCCATCTTAGCGTGGATACATGCAGAAGCATCGTCTGTTTCTTCAAGTGTTTCGCGGTCAATGTGTACTCCATCTTCTTCGCAATCTTCAGCCACTTTACCTTCATAGAAGCTGTTGGAAACAGAGATCAGATACTGCGGTTTGATATAACCCAAGCCACGAGTCACCCAAGCTGTATCGACACGGAATGCCAATTTGCCTTCAGCCTTGTCGGCAGTCCAGATACCCAGATAATCAACACTTGCATCCAAGAAGTTCTTGTTTGTTTCGTCCATCAGATATTCACCACGATAGAACTCACGGAATTTCAGGCTATCGCGACCGATTTCTTCTTCACCGATATTTGCGTTGTTGAAACGACGGTAGAGAGGCGTGTCGTCATACTTGATGCTGAATGCGGAAGAACGTTCGGTAGACAATTCCTGTACGCCCATCGGAGAGTTCAGGTTGTTGTCGGAGATACCGGCTTTAGAGAATGCAGGAACCAAATCAGAACCAGTATAGTAAGACTTGATGATCGTAAAGAAGTCGTCTTCACCATAGTAGTTGTTAGCTTTCATATAGAAGCTGTCGATATCATTAAGCAGATATTCACGTTGTGCCATTGCATACTTCTTGTCTGCGATGGAATCCAGCACTGCACCTTCGCGAGCGATGATATAAGCAGTTCTCTTCAACGGAACAATACCAATCTTACCATAGATACTTTCCTTGTATGCTTTCTGCGTAATATCACCTCCTGCAACATTGTGAGCTACACCATAGTCATATTCTTTACTTTCATAAGACTGCAACTCGAAGTTCACACCTTTTCTGTTTTCTTTAGCATAGAGCAAGCTGTCGTTGTCGATAGTCAGATAACGAGCATCATCATCCAAAGCATACGGATGGAAATAACGGAAGACATATTTGTTTACATTATATTGAATATCGGCAGCCGGACGGTGGTAGTAGCCCAGATATTTATCCGTATAAGCTTCCGGATAATCATCCTTGCTGATTTCCACGATTTCCAAGTCTGCACCAGCCAAATCTGTAGAACGTGCAAAGATCTTGCCATCTTCATCTTTATAAAGCTGAACAGTCAATTTCGTCTTATATTCACGGTTTTCAATCGTGATCGGTGAAGTTTCAGCCAAATCGCCCGTATCGTATGAACGGTCGATAATCCACTGGTAAGCAGGCATGTGTGCAGCCAACTGAGATTTTTCGTCAAACTCAACCCAATCCAAAACAGTGCCGTTTCCATACAAAGGATAAGCGAAATATTTACCGGAAGTCTTGTCCTTGATCGTGTACAGACCGTCTGCTACAGATGTACGACCCAAACCAACTTCATCACCACAAGTGCCGAAGCCCAATGCGATACGGGTAGCAATAGAGTCTTTTCCTACCGTCAACGCCCATTTTTCGTTTTCAGTCAGATTCTGTAATACTACATAAGTAGAGTCAGCACCATGAGCTGGAGTATCAAAGTAACCATCTCCCAAAGAAATATTATAGATAGCCGTATCAACACGCATATATACGCTGTCGCTGGCCGGAGCATAATTGATCTGGAAGAAATAGTGTCCCATGTTCCTTCCGGCAGCTATGTCTGCATCCCATGCAGCTTGGGTTGTCGTATCGGTCAACACGTTGAATCTGATACCGTCTCCATTATGCCAAGCAGTATCGACACGCAGATAATTACCTTTCTTGGTTGTGAAGTAAACTCCCTTATCAGCAACACCAGCGAATGTCGTATCGTGAGCGATCAATTCCTGGTCAAAAACGTTCCCCACAATCTTTTCCTTGCTCGGAGTGTTCTTCAATTCCACTTCGTTGTCACCAATCGTTTTCCAGAAGCTGAACTTAACGCTTTCGCCATCCGGGTTGCTACCGAACAGAGTGTGCAGAGCATCAGCGTTCAATGTCAGGTGTTCCGGTTCACGCAGAGAGAAAACAAATCCCCTATTCGTCACCTGTTCCGCAATCGTATCGGTATGTGCAAACACTTTCATCACTTCCAGACCGCCTCTTGCTCCTGCCTCATCCCAAACCAACGCAGCCACAGAATCCTTGCCCGGAATATAAACATACATAGGACGATTATCCTGCAACTTAGGAGCTGTTCCGGAGAAAGCCCATCCGTCCAGATCAACACCTACAGCAAGTGTATCACCCATCGCTTGGTTGTGTTTCCAATCCGGATTAATGTCGATCGCCAACTTCTTGCCTGTTGCCTTATTGCGGAAATCATAAATAAAAGACTGTCCTGCAATAGCCGGTTTTGTCACAGCCACACACCAAAGAGAGTTAGCCAATTCGTTTGGAGCCAGAGCTGCTCTGCCCTTCACATACAAAGAATCGAGACCGTCTGCACGCTTTGTCATTACAACGACAGAGTCCTGGTTATCGGAAACAGTGATCTGGTACAACTTATTGTTGTACGTCCCGTCCGTCTTGTCCAGTTCCACCTGTGCAGATACAGAACCGACTCCCACTGTGGCCAGCATAGCGCCGACCAAAAAAGTAGAAAACTTCTTGTTCATAATCTAAACTTTAATATTAATAATACAATAATTGAAATGTTCAGTTCTTATCTTTCTATATATATGTACACGCGTTTATAATGTACACGTGTTAACTTTTGTATATTGATAGCAAAAACGATCCTTTTTTTTAGTCATTTTTTCCGCCTATTTCCGAAGTTCGTGTCGAAAAGACGGTTTTTCGTCCTCGAATTGCTATCTAATTGATAAGAAAGGATATAGATATAGGATTTTTTTTCATGAAAAGGGTTGCGGATTAAAAAAGTATATGTATTTTTGTGCTGTAAAAATGACTAAAAAAAAGGATCGTTTTTTTTAGTCATTTTTTTATGCCCTAAACACCTGTCCTCCAATTACTTATTTCAAAAAACGATATTCCAAAAATTCATTAATGCCATTTTAGTCCAAAAACCGGTGCTTTTTAGGGAAAACCCCGATGCCTACTGCGTTTCAGAGGGGTGCTTGTTCGTTTCCGGAGCGATGCTTGCCGGGGCGTTTTTCGAGGTTTTCCGGATTTTGCCAAAAAAAACTGTCAAAACTGTCAAAACTTCGCCCCCCATTTCAAATAGCAACAATTTTCTTCCCGGCATCCGTTTTCGAGTAGTAACCGGCTCCTTCAGAGACGATTAAGTTATATTTTTCGGCTTTACGGAGAAAACGGTCGACCGAAGACTCCGACACTCCACGGACATTTGCCCCGGCCAGGACATCCGCACGCTTGAAAGTGTCGGGCAACGATGCAAACAGATTCTGCATATGATGCGGGAACTTGAAATGAACCTCGGAAGAGGCACGTTTCAACGACGTAGCCACGACATAAGCATGCTGCAAACATATTTTTCCGAGATGGAAAGCAGTGTTGAAATCATCTTCCCGAATTGTCCATGTGCGTTCCGTCGAACCGCTCTCTCCTTTGCGCAGGCCGGTCAAGGTCATGGCTATGCGAAAGATTGCCAAGCGGTAGCGCAGGACGGTAGACTCCAGGTCTTCATTGCCGAAAAAGCGGACATTATAATATTCACCCTTGAAGAAACGGTCCAGACGTTTGCGCTGAGCGTCACTGAACCGTACCCAAGTCGGCGACCCGTCGAGAAAAACACCGATGTCTAAAACCCGCTGCCCGAAAGAATCCATATACAGGGAAGCCGCCGGTGTGTCGTCGGCAGAGGTCAACGGGCGGTACTCCCCGCCCCCTGCGATCTTGTACATCAGCATACGGCTGAAAAGGCCGTTTTCGGTGGACGGGATCAGCCGGGGCAGGATAGCGGGCGTACCGCTCCAAAGCAATGCCAGACTGGGCCGGCGTGCCAGGTAGGTGCCGTTGTTTTTCGACGAACTGCCGACCGTCTCGTGGTGAGCCGCCTTGTTCAAGATATCGCCGAAATTACCGAAATCTTGCGACATCATGGTGGCGATGGTCTCCATCTCCGTATCCATCATGCAGGACGTGTAGGGCGAGTTGGTGTCGAGCAGTTCCACCAGCCGCGCCTGCGTGACATGGCCGGTAAGATGAAGGTTCATCTGCTTCACGACTTTCGGTTTCGACGGAGGCGGGCCAAGCGGTTCTTTCCCGGCACGGTTCTGTCGTTTCCGCATCTTGTAGTTTTCATATTCCTCGTTGGCCGCTTCATATTCTTCGACATAATGCCGCGAATTGTCGTAGACGTACTGCTGCCAGGGGTCCAACAACTTCTGGAGTCCGGCTATACACCCTTTCCCGCTCCCCGAACTGCCGGTAACAATCGTATACAGAGCAGGCGAATAGTCGTGTTCGTCCAACGATCCTTTGACGCCGGGCATCACACTGCTCAACAACGTCACCGAAGAGATTAGCAAGACATCCCGTTCCGTACGGCTGTCCGCACGCTTGAGAATGTCCGTGAGAAGGGGTGGCAAGTTGTCGTAGACAGCCTTGTCAAAACAGGGCAAAAGGGTGCTATCAGGCTCTATGTCAGGCATTTCATCCCAACCATCCATCAAATGTGCATTTCCGGGCACAGGGGGCGAAGTTTCGACAGTTTTGACAGTTTTCCGGTGCAGACCGACCTCGTCCGGATGGTAGGCGCAGCTTCCGTGCGAGGCGCTGTAGCGGCGGAAGATGTCGGTCACAGTCGTCTCGACTTCGGCGGCCGGGAAGTCGGCGGAAACATAGCGGCACACACATTCGCGGACGGCGTCGTAAGGCGAAAAACCGGCGTTGTTCAAGGCCGAGGCCAGCTTCACGATATAGGAATGGCGCGAGCCGGGCACGAAAGGGTTCGCCTCTTCATACTTGTCGATGTAGTTCGAAAGCCGCATACCGGTGGATGTGCCACCTGACGGTTGCCCGGCGCTTGTCAAAAGCTCCGACCCGGCGACGGGGATTTCCAACACTTCCGACTCTTCTTTGTAGAAGGCGTTCCGATCGTGGCTGGCGAAACAGCCCCGGTTCGGGTCCTTGCCGCTGACGTCTACCGTCACACCCGGAAGGTCCGCCTCGATACGGCGGCGGACGACTTCAAAGGCCTGCTTGTGATGTTCCAGATCACTGTCTACCAGCGCGAAAAACTTGGCACCGGTATAGGAGGGACTGCCGTGGCCGGCTTTCACATACGGGAGCGCGGCTGCCCGGAGGAGCAATTCGGGCACGGCTATGGGCGAATCGTCTATGTCGATCACCACACAGGCGCTGTAGCGCACCATATGCTCGAGTCTGCGACCTCCCTCCATCACGCCGCCGGCAACATAAAGGGGCAGTTTTTTCTTGTACGCATCGGCTTCGTCCTTCTTTCCTGCCTTGACAAGCCCGTGCAGGTAGGCGATCTGTCTCGCAAATTCATCACTCTTCACCTTGCCGATGTACTGCTCCAAGGTCATCGAGCAGGCGTTCCCGGTCAGGAACGCGGAGCCGAAGTACGTGCCTTCGACCTCTTTTCTTATTATCATATTATTGTGTATTAAATGAAAGGCTACAATTATCACCGAAACGTTTCATGCAGCTCTTTCGGTTGTTCGTTGTTTTCAGGGTTCTCCCAAGTGATCGACTAAACAGGCGACCTGCTTCGGCGTATATAACTTCTGGAATTTTACCCATCCGGCAGCTACCAGTTTCTCTTTCAGACCGCGCGAGGTCCGTATCCATACCCACATCCTTTTGTAGGCGATCTCGGGCGTGCAGTCTGGGAAGTAAAGGAGTGCGAATTCGGTGACTCCCATTGCGCCTTTTGCCGACATAAGCTCTATTTTTTTATCTTTCATAGCATTTTTATATCAAGAGTTATAATACACCACTAATATAATTATTTTTTTGGTACTATGCAAGAATTTCGACAAATATTCCGGCAAAAAACAGAGAATACTTCCGGAACTTCCGGAAGCCGTACATACCTTTCCGATGAGGCTGCGGACGGTCGTATCTTTGTCATGTAATCAAGAGGACAACCGGTCCTCACATCACTAACCCTTAATTCTTAATCGTATGGCAGTAAAGTACAAACTTGTTTTAAAAAAAGACTTGACCAAAGGCGCGGCAGCCGACGCCAAGCGGTATTATGCCTCGGCCAATGTCACCGGTATGATGGATTTCGAGACGATCTGCGATGTGGTAGCAGACCGTTCGACGGCCAGCGACGGCGACGTGGCGCTCGTCTTGTTGGGACTGATCCGTTGCATGCAGGAAGCATTGCTGCGTGGCGAAGTGGTCCAGTTGGGTGCATTGGGCAATTTCCGGATCTCGCTCGGAAGCTCTGGAGTGGTAAATGCAGACGATTTTCACGCATCGATGATCAGGAAGCCGCGAATAATCTATTCTCCGGGAGTTAAGCTGCGCGAAATGATCGCTAAAGTGAGTATTGAACGCATTGGGCAAGAGACAGATAAGCCCAACGCAGGTGGTAGCGAAGAAAGACCGGGAGAATTATGAAACCAGCACAAATCAGCTTCGTAAAAGAGTACCTGCCGGCAGCTTTGTCGGCGGGGGCTGCTTTCAACATGAATCCGCTGGTCATCCTGGCACAGGCGGCGTTGGAGAGTGGTTGGGGCATGAGCGACCTGGCACAGGGAAGCCGGAACTTTTTCGGATTGACGGCCTATGGTTGCAGTAATGCTTATTGGCATGGCGGAAAGACGGTCGTAAAGACTCCGGCCTACTCGTTGGACTTCCGCCGGTATGACAGCGCTGAGAATTCGTTCCTGGATTTTGCACGCCTTATCCGTAACAACTACCGCCGTGCCTGGCAAGTCAGCAACTCACCGGAGGCATACGCCAAAGAGATCGCCTACAGCCCCTACATCAGCGAATGGAACGGCGACGACCGCGAAACGTACCGCCACAGCATCATCCAGATCGCCCGGACGATAGAGGCTGTCATTGCGTTGATTGGGGGATGAATGTTTCGGACAGAAGAGCGCAAATGATGATTTATCGGTCTGTTCTATTAATGGGGCAATGCCCCATTAATAGAACAGACCGATAAATCATTATTTACCTCACAAACAAACAATAATACAACAGATTATGCAGAAAATCAGAAAGATCCTCGAATTTGTTTTGGCTTTTTTGAATTTCTTGTTTCACTTTAAACCCGTACCGGATGAAGAACCTCCCGTCAGCTTTGAAACTTATCCTCGCCCTGCTCCTCCGGATACTGAGGAAGGGGATGAACCTTTATTTGAGACTATCCGTTAGGATCAGGCTCTGGTAAAACACAAAAAAGCCCGTCTGCAAGAGAGCAGACAGGCTTTTTTTATTTGTTTGCCAAAAACAGGCCGATTATTCGGCAGCTTTTTCTTCAGCAACCGGTGCTTCTGCAACGGGAGCTTCGACAGCAGCTTCAGCAGCTGTGGCTTTCTTACGAGAACGTCTTGTCTTCGTAGCTTTCTTAGCTGTAGCTGTTTTCAACATGTTTTCGTTGTAATCAACCAGTTCAATGAAGCACATGGCTGCGTTGTCACCCAGACGGTTGCCAGTCTTCAGGATACGTGTGTAACCACCCGGACGGTCGCCGATCTTCTGAGATACTTCCTTGAACAATTCTGTTACAGCAAATTTGTCCTGCAAATTGCTGAATACCACACGTCTTGAGTGAGTTGTATCCTCTTTAGACTTAGTGATAAGCGGTTCTACAAATTTACGGAGCGCTTTCGCTTTAGCAACAGTGGTGAAGATTCTCTTATGCTTGATAAGGGAACATGCCATGTTTGAAAGCATTGCGTTACGGTGAGTATTTGTACGACCCAAATGATTTATTTTCTTATTATGTCTCATCGCTATACTTACTCTTTATCTAATTTATACTTAGTGATATCCATACCGAATGAAAGGTTCAGACTCTCAAGCAATTCGTCAAGCTCGGTCAGTGACTTCTTACCGAAGTTACGGAACTTCAACAGGTCATTCTTGTTGAATTTAACCAGTTCGCCTAACGTTTCAACATCAGCGGCCTTCAAGCAATTCAATGCGCGAACGGAAAGATCCATATCCGAGAGTTTGCTCTTGAGCAACTGGCGCATGTGAAGTACTTCTTCATCGAATTCCTCATTACCGTCAGTATCAACTGTCTCGATAGCAATCTTTTCATCTGAGAACAACATGAAATGGTGAATCAGAATCTTAGCTGCTTCTTTTAACGCTTCCTTCGGATGAATAGAACCATCAGTGGCTATTTCAAGAACCAACTTTTCGTAGTCCGTCTTCTGCTCAACACGGAAGTTTTCGATCGAATATTTGACGTTACGCACAGGGGTGTAAATAGAGTCGATTGCAATCACGTGCATGTCTGCGTTCGGATCTCTGTTTTCATCAGCGGGAACATATCCGCGACCTTTGTTTATCGTCAGTTCAATCTGGAAACCTGCGTTCGGATCTAAGCGACAAATAACCAACTCAGGATTCAATACTTCGAATCCGGTCAGCTGTTTACCTATATCACCGGCTTTGAACACTTCCGAACCCGAAACAGTAATACTTACTTTTTCATTCTCTATGTCGTCTACAATATGCTTGAACCGTACCTGTTTCAAGTTCAAGATAATGTTTGTTACATCTTCAATAACACCGGGGATTGTACCAAATTCATGGTCAACCCCTTCGATCTTAATGGATGTAATAGCAAAACCTTCAAGCGACGACAGGAGAATACGACGCAGAGCATTACCTATAGTAATACCATAGCCGGGTTCCAACGGACGAAATTCAAACTTTCCGAAGAAATTGTCCGCTTCCAACATTAATACTTTATCGGGTTTTTGAAATGCTAATATCGCCATGGAAATCAATTATTATTTAGAATACAATTCTACGATCAACTGCTCTTTAATGTTTTCAGGAATGTCAGTTCTTTCCGGCAGATGCAGTAATTTTCCGCTTAAAGAAGACTGATCCCACTCAATCCAAGGATATTTGCTGTGATTGAATCCTGACAATGCATCAGCAATCACTTCCATAGACTTAGATCTCTCTCTAACACCAACGATCTGACCGGCTTTCAAAGAGTAAGAAGGAATATTTACAACCTTACCATCAACTGTAATGTGACGGTGAGAAACCAACTGACGGGCTGCTGCTCTTGTAGGAGCCATACCCAAACGGAAAACTACATTGTCCAGACGGCCTTCCAACAACTGAAGTAGAACTTCACCGGTAATACCTTTTGAACGCTGTGCTTTTTCAAACAGGTTTCTAAATTGTTTTTCCAATACACCATAAGTGTATTTTGCTTTTTGCTTCTCGCGAAGCTGAATTCCGTATTCAGAAGTTTTTCTCTTTCTGGCGTTACCATGTTGTCCGGGAGGATAATTCTTTTTAGAAAGAACTTTATCCGGTCCGAATATAGCCTCACCAAACTTACGGGCAATTCTTGTTTTTGGTCCAGTATATCTTGCCATTTTTTTATTGTTTTAATGTTCTGTTCTGAATCTGGAACCGTGCAGCCGCGATTACAGAGAGGATAAGGTCTTTGTGTAATCTATTCACAATTCCGGATTCAATGTTCAAGAAACTATAGTTAATTATACTCTTCTCTTTTTCGGAGGACGACAACCATTGTGAGGAAGCGGAGTAACGTCAACGATTTCTGTTACTTCAATACCGGCACCGTGAATTGTACGGATAGCAGACTCACGTCCGTTACCCGGGCCCTTAACGAATACTTTTACTTTTCTCAAACCAAGATCATAAGCTACTTTTGCACAATCCTGAGCTGCCATCTGAGCGGCATACGGAGTGTTCTTTTTAGAACTTCTGAATCCCATCTTACCAGCAGAAGACCAACTGATAACCTGACCTTCGCTATTAGCAAGAGACACAATAATGTTGTTAAAAGAAGAATGAATATGAGCTTGACCGTAAGCGTCA
>URZO01000029.1 GCA_900552465.1 uncultured Parabacteroides sp.
ACAGAAAGATAACACACCCCTTATCCCCTCTCGAGAGGGGAAACAGATACTCCCGGCTCTATAACCATCAACACGAAACACACCCATAAATCATCATTTATCCTTTTCTATTATTACTACAAATCATTTTAAAAGACGACTCAATGAATAAGATTATTATACTTTTCTTATGCCTTTGTTGTACCATTTCGGCAGCGATGGCAAACAACAGTTATGCGATTGAAAAAGAAGTGATGAACCCGACAGATGCCAATATTTTCGGCCATGTCGTAGATAAGTCGACCGGCGAACATATGCCGGGAATCACGATTGTGTTGAAAGGAACGACCATCGGTACGGCAACCGATGATTCCGGACACTATATGTTGAAGAACCTGCCGGAAGGTGAATTTACCATCGAGGTGTCCTTTGTCGGCTTCAAGACGGCAACGAAGAAAGTGAAGACGCAGAAAGGCAAAACGCAGGAATTGAACTTCGAACTCGAAGAAGATCTGATCTCGCTGGAAGGCGTGGTCGTCTCGGCAAACAGGAACGAGACGAAACGCCGTCTGGCTCCCACCTTAGTGAAGGTGCTTAGTCCGACTATGTTCGAAAAGACAAACTCCACGACCCTGGCGCAAGGACTGGTCTTCCAACCGGGCGTACGTGTCGAAAACGATTGCCAGAACTGCGGTTATTCGCAAGTCCGTATCAACGGTATGGAGGGTAAATATACACAGATCCTGATCGACTCCCGCCCGATCTTTTCAGCCTTGGCCGGCGTGTACGGGCTGGAACAGATCCCGGCGAATATGATCGAGCGTGTCGAGGTGATACGTGGAGGCGGTTCCGCCCTGTTCGGCTCGTCTGCCATTGCCGGTACGATCAATATTATCACAAAGGAGCCGATCCGCAACTCCGGCACTTTCGGACATACAATCTCCAATATGGACGGCTCCGGGGCTTATGACAATAACACGACGCTCAACCTGTCGTGGGTCTCTTCCGATAACAAAATGGGGGCTTACATATATGGGCAAAACCGCTATCGCTCGGCCTGGGATTCGAATGGAGACGGCTTCTCCGAGCTGCCAAAGCTGAAGAACCAGACAATCGGGTTCAACGGCTTCTATAAAACCAGCGCCTATTCCAAGCTCAACCTGGAATATCATCACATGGAAGAATTTCGTCGGGGCGGCAGCGGTATGGATTTGCCGCCTCATATCGCAGAAGATGCCGGTCTGAACGGGACGGGTCAGGCCGGCCTTGTCGAGCAGCTGCAACATTCCATCAATACGGGAAGCCTGAAGTATAACATCTTCACCCCGAACCTGAAGCATAACATCAGCCTGTATGCCTCCGGGCAACACATCCACCGTGACAGCTATTACAGCGCTTACGGCCGGACAACGGATTTTACCGGAGTGTTGGGGGCGCAATATATCTATAGCTTCGACAAATGTCTGTTCATGCCAGCCGACCTGACCGGCGGCATCGAGTTCAGCCATGACGATCTGGACGACCGTGCGACCGATATGCAGAAATACCGTGATGCCGCTCTGGCAGAAGACCCGACGGCAACAGGACAGCACCTGCAGGAGCTGATCGATAAATACACGCCGCCGCCCTTACACCAGATCATCAACATCTGGAGTGCATATGCTCAGAACGAATGGAAGAACGAAAAGTGGAGTTTCCTGATCGGAGGACGTATCGATAAGAACAGCATTATGGATAAAGCCATCTTCAGCCCGCGCGCCAATGTGCGTTATAATCCGACACACGATGTCAATCTGCGGCTGAGCTATGCCGAAGGATTCCGCGCCCCGCAGGCTTTCGATGAAGACTTGCATATCAGCAATGTCGGGGGCGACCGCGTTTCCATCGTCCGCTCTCCGGACCTGAAGGAAGAACGTTCGCGGAGTGTGAACGGATCGGTGGATTGGTATCACTTCTTCGGAAACTTCCAGTTGAACCTTTTGTTTGAAGGCTTTTACACCAAGCTGAGTGATCCGTTTGTCCTTTCCGCCCCGGTCGAGACGGACAACGGTTCCCTGGTGCAGACCCGTACTAACGGTTCGGGAGCCAAAGTGTACGGAGGTACTCTGGAAGGAAAGATCGCCTACCGGAATAAAGCGCAGTTGCAAGCCGGTATCACGGTTCAACGCAGCTTGTACGACAGTCCGGAAGAGTGGAGCGCCGACAAAGCGCATCTGACGGATGTCGAACGTAATAGTGATAAGATCCTGCGTACCCCTGATTTGTATGGCTATTTTACAGCATCCTATACACCGGTAAAACCCTTTACGATTGCCCTGAACGGGAATTACACCGGACGGATGTACGTGCCTCATCTGCTGTCTGAGGTAGACGGCTCGGCTGATGTTTTGGTAAAGAGTCCGGATTTCTTTGAGTTGGGAGCCAAATTGAGTTACGACTTTAAATTAACTGCCAGCATGACCTTGCAGCTAAATGCCGGTGTTCAGAACATATTCAATTCCTATCAGAGTGACTTCGACAGGGGAGCAACGCGCGATTCCGGCTATATCTACGGCCCGGGAAGTCCGCGTACCTATTACGCCGGTGCACGGTTCAGCTTTTGATATATATGAACCTGCTACATAAGGCGATCTGAGATTATAGCCATCAGTATGGTTTTGGTGTATCATAGTTATGATTTATCCGAACCATTACTATGAGGCGGGAAAGCGATAGGCTATTCCCTGTTTGAGGGGATTGGAGGTGTTAGAAAAGATGAAGGAAGGCTTGCTTGTGAAGACAGGCCTTCTTACTTTTGTACCCGCATTTAAACTGAGAAAAGGCAAAAAGAATGGAAAAAGAGACTATGACTGACCGGGAAGTGTTGTTATTGAGAAGAAAACTGGATTTATTGCTTCGTACCGGTAAATTATTGATGGAGAGCGCTGCCGACACGAACCGCATCGAGCGGAACATGAAGCGGGTGGCTGCTTTTATGGGGATTCCGGAAGAGAAACTTCATTTGGATATCCGGTGGACGATGATTATGGTGAATGTGAGCGATGAGAAACATTCGTTTTCCAAATTCCAGAAATGTGAGAAACATGGCATAAACATGACGACCATTACGGAGATCAGCCATTTGTCGTGGAATGCCATCGAGCAGGATTATTCGCTGGACAGATATGAAGAGGAGCTGGAAAAGATTGCAGCCAAACCGCGCAATTATGTACCTTATCTTATTGCCATAGGGGCTGGGTTTGCCTGTGGTGGTTTCTGTAAGCTGTTCGGTTGCGACTGGGTGGCGTTTCTGTTTGCTTCTATTTGTGCTTTCATCGGGTTCCGGGTCCGGGCGCGTTGCATCGAGTTCGGGATAAATGTGTATATGAGCATTGCGCTTGCAGCGTTTGTTTCGACCTGTTTGGCCTATGCCTCTTCTTTTTCAGGCTTGTCGGCGACGCCCTATCATCCGCTCTTGGCCTGTGCCCTGTTTATCGTGCCGGGTGTTCCGTTGATTAATTTTGTGGACGATATGATCGACAATCATTTGCTTGTCGGCATTACACGGGCGGCCAATACGATGATGATGGTCGGGGCGATGACGTTCGGGATTGCTTTCGCCATGCGGGTGTTAGTGATGAATGATGTGGCGATCGACCATAAGTTCAGTGAATTGAGCATGGTGCCGCATGACCCGTATTACGTCTATGCTGTTGCCGCCGCGATTGCAGCTATGGGATTCTCCATGATTTTTAATATCCAGCGTCGCCTGCTGTGGGTCGTGGCTTTAGGTGGTATTCTGGCGGTGTGTACCCGTAACTTTGTGAACTTCGAACTGGGTTATGGCCCGGTGATCGGTTCGTTTATGGGAAGTTTTGTCGTGAGTCTGATTGCGGTGAAAGCGGTTCATTGGTTTGATGTGCCCAACCATGTCCTGACGATTCCTTCTGTGATCCCGATGATTCCGGGAGTTCTGATGTATCGCTCGATGTTGGGATTCATCAATCTGCACGGGGTGATCGGTGAAGTGACGAATGCTTTTGCCAACGGTATCAATTCAGCTCTGATTATCCTTTGTATTTCATTAGGAGTTGCCGTTCCGAATATCTTTGCCCGCCGCTACATAGCCAAAGACCGCCAGCGTTACCTCGAGGAAGAACTGGAGAAACGCCGGCAGCGTGGGAAGTTTATTGAATGGTGAAAAGAATTATGAATTATTACGACAAGCAGTACAATTCATAATTCATAATTCAGCTCCATACAGACCGCTTTCTTCGCTTTCAGGGAGGCTTTTACATCGATCAGGCGCTGGTTGCTGCTGCCTCGGAAGAGGAGGCTTTCGTCGCGAAGGGTTTGTTTGAATTTGCCGTCTACTAATACGTCGATATACTTGAGCAGTTCTGCCTGTTTGGGGTTGTTCAGGAGGCGTTCGAACGTATAACCGGTGTAGCACCAGATGTTTTTCCGGCTTTTTTCTTTGATGGCCCGTGCCAGTTCGGTAAAACCTTCGGGCTGGAACATCGGGTCGCCGCCACTGAAGGTGACGTTGGCAAAGTCGTCGGCCAGGACCTTTTCCAGGATATGTTCCGTCGGGACCTGTTTCCCTTTCTTTATATCCCACGATTCGGGATTGTGACAACCCGGGCAAGCGTTCGGGCAGCCTGCCGCATAAATCGCGGTCCGGAATCCCGGACCGTCGACGGTTGTATCTTCTATGATGTCGATAATGGAAAGCATCTTTATAATTGCTTGTTATTAATTGGGTTTTCAATTGTGAACGACGCGGTCGTTCAGCTCAGCCAGTTTGGCATTGTTCCAGCGGTCTGTCGTGCCGACCAGGTAACCGGTGATGCGCTGTAGCTTGTCGAGATGGGTGCTGCCGCATTTCGGACAGGCTTCGAGGTTGGTATCCGCATTTTCGTAACCGCAATCTAAGCAACGGTTGCGGTTATGGTTGACTGAGCCGTAGCCGATGTTGTAGCGGTCCATCATGTCGACCACCTGCATGATCACTTCCGGGTTGTGGGTTGCGTCTCCGTCCATCTCCACATAGAAGATGTGTCCGCCGCGTGTTAGGTCGTGGTAAGGCGCCTCCACTTCCGCTTTATGGCGGGCGCTGCATTTGTAGTAGACCGGAACATGGTTGGAATTCGTATAGTAGTCGCGGTCTGTAATGCCGGGCAACGAGCCGAACCTTTTGCGGTCGCGGCGGGTGAATTTGCCCGACAGGCCTTCTGCCGGAGTTGCCAGTACGCTGTAGTTATGCTGATATTCTTCGGAGAACTGGTTTACGCGGTCGCGCATGTAAGTGACGATTCTCAATCCTAATTCCTGCGATGCTGCGTCTTCCCCGTGGTGTTTGCCGGTGAGGGCGACGAGGCATTCCGCCAGTCCGATGAAACCGATACCCAATGTGCCCTGGTTGATAACCGATGCGATCGTGTCGTTCGGTTTCAGCTTTTCGCTGCCGAGCCAGAGGGAGGACATCAGTAGCGGGAATTGCTTGGCGTAGGCTGTTTTCTGGAACTCCATCCGTTCGTGCAGCTGACGGGCTGTCACTTCCAGCATGTGGTCGAACTTGGCAAAGAACAGGGCGATCCGTTCTTCCTGATTCTCGACCTGCATACATTCGATTGCCAGACGCACGATGTTGATTGTCGAGAAAGATATGTTTCCGCGTCCGATCGACGTTTTCGGCCCGAAGCGGTTCTCGAATACACGCGTACGACATCCCATCGTAGCCACTTCGTGGATATAGCGTTGCGGATCGTCCGCCCGCCATTCTTCGCTCCGGTTGAAAGTCGCATCCAGGTTGAGGAAGTTAGGGAAGAAACGGCGTGCCGTCACCTTGCAGGCAAGCTGGTAGAGGTCGTAGTTGCGGTCTTCCGGCAAGTAGCTCACGCCGCGTTTCTTTTTCCATATCTGGATCGGGAAGATAGCCGTTTCGCCGTTACCGACACCGCGGTATGTGCTTTTCAGTATCTCGCGGATGATGCAGCGACCTTCGGCCGAAGTGTCCGTTCCGTAGTTGATAGAGCTGAAAACCACCTGGTTTCCACCCCGTGAATGGATCGTATTCATATTGTGGATAAACGCTTCCATCGACTGGTGCACGCGGCTGACAGTCTTGTTCACGGCATGCTGTATGATGCGATCGTCTCCGCTCAGTCCATCCAACGGGCGGGTGATATAGTCGTCCAGCTCTTTTTCATATAGATGGGAATAATCCTGTCCGTTGAGCTCTTCGAGATTCTTCAGTTCCTCAATAAAACTGTTGCGCACGTATGGGGCGAGATAGAAGTCGAATGCCGGGATCGCCTGGCCACCGTGCATTTCGTTCTGGGCTGTTTCAAGCGAGATACAACCCAAGATGCTGGCCGTTTCGATCCGTTTTGCCGGGCGTGATTCACCGTGTCCGGCGGAAAAACCGTATTTCAGGATGCGGTCCAGCGGATGCTGTACGCACGTAAGGCTCTTGGTCGGGTAATAGTCCTTATCATGGATATGCAAATAGTTATTTTCCACAGCTTCTTTGACTTCTTCACTCAGCAGGTAGTCGTCTACGAACGGCTTGGTCGTCTCGCTGGAAAACTTCATCATCATGCCGGCTGGCGTATCGGCATTCATGTTGGCATTCTCGCGGGTAATATCGTTAGACTTGATGTTGATGATTTCCAGGAACATGTCGCGCGTCTTTGCTTTACGGGCGATGCTTCGTTGGTTACGGTAGGCGATGTATTTTTGTGCAACATCCTTGCGGCTACTGTTCATCAGTTCCAGTTCGACGGCATCCTGGATGGCTTCGACTGTCATTTGCGTGTTACCTTTAAAAGAAATGTGGTCGGTAATCTGGCGTACTAACTCCTGGTCTTCCCCGATTTCAGTGTGCAACATAGCTTTGCGGATGGCTGTCGCGATCTTTTCTTCGTTAAACCCGACGATGCGTCCGTCTCGTTTGATAACTGTTTGAATCATGATAAATGCTATTGAGGATTATATGTTTTATTTGCTGCAAAAGTATGCAGTATAAGTATGCGGTGAACTTTTTGGAAAACTTTTGTGTGGTTAAATAATGTCAATCTGCTGATATACAGTGATAGTTGTTCTTGAATTGGGAAACTTTTATGCTCTGTAGATTTATTTGTTTGTCAAAATGGTTTATTTGTTATAGATAGTCGTTTCTGGAGTTGACGTATCAGAACTCACGTTGTTACTGTCGGGCGGTTCGCGAACCGCCCCTACGGAGGCTGTTATTCTGGTTTGAAAATTGGGGGGAATCGGGTTTATTGCCCGCTTCCTCCCATGATGTCCAGTAGCTCGTTGGTGATGGCTTGCTGACGTGTTTTGTTATATTGGAGAGTCAGGTCCTGGATCAGGTCGTTCGCGTTGTCGTTGGCGGTCTGCATGGCCATCATGCGGGCGGCGTGTTCGGAGGTTGCAGTGTCGAGCAGTGTCGTATAAGCCGTCAGGTTCAACAACTTGGGGAAGAGCAGGGCTTGCAGTCTTTCCGGGGATGGCTCCAGGATAAAATCGTTAGCAGTGGCTTCGGCTGTCCCTTCTGCTTCCGGCAGGGTGATCGGCAGGTATACTTTATGGGTCAAGACCTGTGTCGCCGTATTTTTGAAATGATGGTAAAGCAGTTCTACCCGGTCGGCTTTGCCGGAGGTAAACAGCTCCATCAGGTCTCCTGCCAGGCTGATTGCTCCTTCGTAAGACGGCTTTTCTCCCAGATGCAGGAATTTGTCTTCAGTTGTGTAGCCGGCTTTATGCAATTCGTCAGCAATCTTCTTTCCAACGGGATAGAGGCGCACTTCGATCTGCTGTGCCTCGTATTCATGCAACCGGGCGGATAATTCTTTCCAGACGTTGACATTGAATGTGCCGCATAGCCCGCTGCTGGATGAGAATACGGCTATTGCGACCCGCTTCACCTCACGCTGTTCAGTGTAAGGTGATTCCAGGTCACATTCCGCACCTAAAAGACCGTTTAAAATGGCGGACAGCTTATTCGCATAAAGGAGTGTATGTTCGGTCAGCATCTGCGTATGGTGGAGCTTGGCGGAAGAGACCATCTTCATGGCGGCCGTGATCTTCTGCGTGCTCCGGATAGATGCGATCCGGACTTTTATTTCTTTTAATGATGACATAGACTCTATTTAATTGAAAGTTGCTTCGCTGTTTCTTCCAGTATCTTCCGGATCTTATCGTCGATAGTTCCGGTTTTTAGGACATCCAGGACGTCGTGCTGATGTGATGTGCGCAGTTCACGCAGGAACTCTTTTTCGAATTCGTGTACTTTGTCCAACGGGACATCTTTCAGCAGGCCTTGTGTGCCGCAATAGAGGATTGCGATCTGTTCTTCAACGGGCATCGGGCTGTATTGGGGCTGTATCAGCAGCTGCGTGTTCTTTTGTCCTTTGTCGATCGTGAAGGCCGTTACTGCATCCATATCTCCGCC
This sequence comes from uncultured Parabacteroides sp., assembly GCA_900552465.1. Lineage (GTDB taxonomy): Bacteria > Bacteroidota > Bacteroidia > Bacteroidales > Tannerellaceae > Parabacteroides. Next base: position 8,417 of record URZO01000029.1, read on the forward strand.
GAATTTGGAGAATGATTCCAGTTCTCGGAACTGCGCCTGGTCGATCTTCAGTGTACCGGCCACTTTCTTCATCGCCTTCAACTGCGCGTTACCACCTACACGGGAAACGGAAATACCGACGTTGATAGCCGGACGGTTTCCCTGGTTGAACAGGTCTGTTTCGAGGAAGATCTGTCCGTCGGTGATGGAGATCACATTGGTCGGGATATAAGCCGAAACGTCGCCGGCCTGTGTTTCGATGATCGGCAGGGCCGTCAGGGAGCCGCCGCCTTTTACCTTATCTTTCATGCTCTCCGGCAGGTCGTTCATCTGGCTTGCCACTTCCGGCTGGTTGATGATCTTGGCTGCCCGTTCGAGCAGGCGGGAATGCAGGTAGAAGATATCGCCCGGATAGGCCTCACGTCCGGAAGGACGGCGCAGGATCAGGGATACTTCACGATAGGCGACAGCCTGTTTCGAGAGGTCGTCGTAGACCACCAGTGCATGGCGTCCGCTATCCCGGAAATACTCGCCGATAGCGGCTCCGGCGAAAGGAGCGAAGTATTGCATGGCTGCCGGATCGGAAGCCGTCGCACTGACAACGACCGTATAGTCCATCGCGCCTTTTTCCTGCAACGTGTTGACAAGCGAAGCGACAGTCGAACCTTTCTGCCCGATCGCCACATAGATGCAATAGACCGGGTTGCCGGCCTCGTAGTTGCTGCGTTGGTTGATGATCGTGTCGATCGCGATGGAAGTCTTTCCCGTCTGCCGGTCGCCGATGATCAGCTCGCGCTGTCCGCATCCGATTGGGATCATGGCGTCGACAGCCTTGATGCCGGTCTGCAACGGTTCGTTCACCGGCTGGCGGAAGATGACACCCGGCGCCTTGCGTTCGAGCGGCATCTCGCAGGTCTCACCCGTGATTTCCCCTTTTCCGTCGATCGGGTTTCCGAGCGGGTCGATTACACGCCCGATCATGCCTTCACTGACGTCGATGGAGGCGATGCGCCCTGTCCGCTTAACCGTGTCGCCCTCTTTCACGAGGTCGGTCGGCCCCAGCAGGACGGCTCCCACATTGTCTTCTTCGAGGTTCATCACGATCGCTTCCATTCCGTTGTCGAACTGCAACAGTTCGTTCGCCTCGGCATTGTCGAGGCCGTATATGCGTGCCACACCATCGCTCACCTGAAGTACGGTACCCACTTCTTCCGTGTGGATGCTGGTACTGATACCTTCCAACTGCTGGCGCAGGATGGCGGAAACTTCACTCACTTTTATCTGATCTGTCATACTTCTTTCTTTTTTATCTGTTTTCGAGTAGCCGGCTACGGATGTCTCGCAGCTGTGTCGCGTAGCTGGCATCTATCCGGTTGTTCCCGATGCGAAGGCGGAAACCGCCGATCAGTTCCGGCTGTACGAGTCCGGTAAATTCGATAGTGCTGCCCGTCTCTTCCTTGAGCTTGTTCCGGAGGTGTTCCTTCACTTCGTCGCTTACCGGAGTGGCGGTACTGAATTGTACGCGGGTGATATGTTTGTCTTTCCGGTAAAAATGGATATAGATGTATGCCATGAAGAGCAGTTCGCTTTCCCGTTTGTGTTGCAGTACCAGCCGGATAAAACGCACATACAGGTCCGAGACCTCTATGCCGCCGGCAGCCATCAGCAGTTTGACCTTCTCCTCCCGCGGGATGATCGGGTTGCTGAGGGCAACCCGCAGCTCCGGTTCGAGCGAGAAACTGTCTGCCAGCATCTTCATGTCGTCATACACCCGGCTCTCCAGTCCTTTCTCCTTCGCAAGCGAGAAAAGCGCTTTCGCATACCGGGAAGAGATTGTTCCTATATCCATACGTTACGATTTATAAAGCGATACCTCATCCAACAGCCGATCGATGATTTGTTGCTGTTCACCGTCGCGGCTGATCTTCTCTTTCATCACCTTCTCTGCTATGGCGATCGAAAGGTCGGCAATCTCCGAACGGACTTCGCGGATTGCTTTCTCCTTCTCTTCGCGGATACGCCGGGCAGCCTCTTCCACCTGCAAACGGGTTTCGGCGGCAGCTTTCTGGCGAGCTTCGTCAATGATTTGTTCCTTTTCGGCAAAGGCTTCTTTCAGGATCGCATACTGTTTTTCTTTTGCTTCGGCAAGTATCCGGGCACCTTCGGCTTGGATATTGGCAAGCTGTTCATTGGCCTGGCGTGCCGTCTCCAAAGATTCGTCGATGTAGGCCTTCCGTTGTTCCACCGCCTTGATAATGACGGGGAAGCCATACTTGGAAAGGATGACAAAGACAATCCCGAATGAAACGATCATCCAGAACAGAAGTCCCGAATCCGGTGTTAATAATGACATAGCCTGTTACTTTTTTATTGGAACAAAGCCAGGAAACATACCACAATAGCAAACAGTGCCACACCTTCCACCAAAGCACCCATGATCAACATGGAAGTACGGATCTCACCGGCGGCCGACGGCTGGCGTCCGATAGCCTCGACGGCACCTTTTCCGATCAGACCGATACCTATACCTGCACCGATAGCGGCGAATCCCGCACCGATTGTTGCTCCCATCTTCGCTATGCCCATTCCGGCAGCTGCTTGTAATAAAATAGTCGATAACATAGTGTTTTAAACTTTTAATTAGTACCTCAAATATATTTAATCTTTAACCTTGGCCAAACCTATATAGTTTGCAGAAAGCAAGGTGAATATGTATGCCTGCAGGCAAGCGACCAAAAGTTCCAGGCAGTTCATGAACGCGCAGAACAGAACCGAAACGACCGTCATCCCCATATTCACGACCATCCCCATCGACACCGTGATGAATATCAGGCAAGTGAGCGCCAGGATAATCGTATGTCCCGCCATAATGTTGGCAAACAGACGGATCATCAGGGCAAACGGTTTTGTGAACACGCCGAAGAACTCCACGAAGGGCATGATCGGCAGCGGCAACTTCAGATAGATCGGCGCTTTCGGCCAGAATATCTCTTTCCAGTATCCTTTAGTCGCGAACAGGTTGACGGCGATAAACGTACATCCTGCCAGGACTGCCGTCACGGCAATGTTGCCTGTGATGTTAGCACCGCCGGGAAAGATCGGTATGATCCCGATCAGGTTATTGATCAGGATAAAGAAGAAGACCGTCAGCAGATAAGACGAATACGGTTTGTATTCTTCTTTCCCGATCGACTCCTTGATGACGCCATCCTCGATATAGGAGACAGCCATCTCCATCAACCCGGTAAATCCGCCCGGAACCTCGTTCGGATGTTTCTTATACCAGCGTGCCGTCCGGAGGACCACAAACAGCAGGATGCCGCAACTCAGGAACAGGCCGCAGACATTTTTGGTCAGTGAGAAGTCGAGCGGGCGGACCTCTTCGCCCCGGCTGTTCTTTTCGACCACCTTGCCGGCATGCTCGCCTTCGGCTGCGATGTAATAGTTATGATGCGTCTGCCCATGATGCAAATGGTGTGAAAGGAACATATCCCATCCCCGCTCTTCGCTTTTGACCAGTACCGGCAGCGAGACGGCGATCTCTTTCCCGTTCCATTCGGTAATGTGCCAGGTGTAGGCATCCTGAATATGCGAGAAAACGATCTCCTGCACATCAATGCCTTCCTCCTTGGTGTCTGCCTGGGCCGGAGCCAACGCGCAGAACCACAGCAGTAGCGCTATCCATGTCAATCTGTTATTTATGAGATTGTTCTTCATCTTCTCTTTTTTCTCTTTTCATTCTTTTTTTCTCGTACAGATAAATCGTATACGTTTCCAGGCCCAGATAAATAAAGTAGAAGAGCATCAGTGTAAAGCCGAATGTCTTCAGGTGGTCATTCACCAGTGCGGCATAAAGCCATAAGAAAGCAATTGCAAGCGTGAACTTGCAGAACCGTACCAGCATAAAAGCTGTGACAGTCACATCGCCTTTCTTCTTTTTCATCCGGTCGAGAACATAGGTCATGGCCATTGCCATCAGCCAGTAGAAGATCGGGATGGAGGGATACCATGTGAAATAATGTTCCGGCCAGATTGTGTATAACAAACCGCCTAATGCCAAACCGATAGCAAAGTTGATAAAAGTAATCAACCCCATCAGTTTCAATTTTAACCACCCTGTCATTGTCGTATACTTTTTATTTATTCGATACAAACAGATATATGATCCTCTTTCACCTCCACGAATCCGCTCCTGATGGTTTGCTCCCCTTTTTTACCATCGCTTTCAAAGACGATGGTACCTTCTCCGAGGGCGGCGATCATTGGCGCATGATGCGGAAGAATATCAAATGAGCCGGCTGCACCCGGAAACGAAACCTGCTGGGTTTCGCCTTCGTAAAGAATGCCGTCGGGTGATATAATTTCCAGTCTCATACCTGTTTAGTTTGCTTGTTCTGCCAATCGTTTCGCTTTTTCCATCACATCCTCGATCGTTCCTACGTTCAAGAAGGCCTGTTCGGGGATATTGTCGGTTTCGCCGTCCATGATCATCTTGAATCCGCGGATCGTATCTTCGATGGAGACCATCACGCCCGGTACGCCGGTAAACTGTTCGGCGACGGCGAACGGCTGCGAAAGGAAACGCTGTACGCGGCGCGCGCGGTTAACGGTCTGGCGGTCTTCGTCGGAAAGCTCTTCCATGCCGAGGATCGAGATGATGTCCTGCAGTTCCTTGTTGCGTTGCAGTATCTGTTTGACGCGTTGCGCCGTCTCGTAATGCTCGTTGCCGACGATCAGCGGGTCGAGGATACGGGAAGTCGATTCCAGCGGGTCGACAGCCGGATAGATACCGAGTTCGGTGATCTTGCGGCTCAACACCGTCGTCGCATCCAGGTGCGTGAATGTAGTGGCCGGAGCCGGGTCCGTCAAGTCGTCGGCAGGCACATAAACCGCCTGGACAGAAGTGATGGAACCTTTCTTGGTCGATGTGATGCGTTCCTGCATGGCACCCATCTCGGTTGCCAGCGTCGGTTGGTAGCCGACGGCCGACGGCATACGTCCCAACAGGGCGGAAACTTCCGAACCGGCCTGCGTGAAACGGAAGATATTATCGATAAAGAACAGAATGTCTCTCGTCTCCCCTTCAGGCGCCAGGTCGCGGAAAGATTCGGCGATCGTCAGCCCTGAGAGGGCTACGGAAGAACGCGCTCCCGGCGGTTCGTTCATCTGCCCGAACACTAATGTCGCCTGCGATTTGGCCAGTTCGTCATAGTCGATCTTCGACAAATCCCAATGGCCCGCTTCCATACTCTTTTTGAATTCTTCGCCGTAACGGATCACGCCGGACTGGATCATCTCGCGCAGCAGGTCGTTCCCCTCACGCGTACGTTCGCCGACACCGGCAAAGACCGAGAATCCGTTGTTTTTCTTCGCGATGTTGTTGATCAGCTCCATGATCAGGACCGTCTTGCCAACACCTGCACCGCCGAAAAGACCGATCTTACCGCCCTTCGAATAAGGTTCCAGCAGGTCGATGACCTTGATGCCCGTGTACAACACTTCGCGGCTGGTTGTCAGATCCTCGAACTTAGGCGGCTCACGATGGATCGGGAGAGCGCCTTTCCGGTCGAGCTTCGTTATTCCGTCGATCGGATCGCCCGTCACGTTCATCAGCCGTCCTTTCACCTGGTCGCCGACCGGCATCGTAATAGGTGAGCCGTATGATATGGCTTCCATTCCTCTCTGCAGTCCGTCTGTCGTATCCATTGCTACGGTGCGGACCGTGTTTTCCCCGATGTGCTGCTGAACTTCTACAATCAGTATTTTGCCATTAGGGCGGGTTATCTCCATTGCGTCGTGGATACGTGGAAGTGTTATTTTATCTTCCTTTTCGTTCTCGAAATGAATGTCCACAACCGGACCGATAACCTGTGAGATATAACCTTTTATTTCTCCCATACAATCTCTTTTTTTCCTTAGACCTATTCAACTCTTCGGCTGCAATATTACGAATTATGATTGTCGTATGTCCGGAAATATTACTTTTTGATTCTTTTTGTACTTAGTTAAATATTCAACTAATTTCAATCTATTCTGAAATAAACCAATGAAGTTCGGATATAAACCAAAATGCGGGAAATTGCTTATTTTGTAAATAGTAGAGATATAGCTATCTAAGCGGAATGTAGCACTTTAGAGGTAATAAAGAGGCAAAATGTTTTGCATTGTTAAATAAAAAGGAATAAACTTGTCACTTTCCTGGTTTCCGTTTTTGATTTCATCGGCATGTGTTTCTAATTACATCGGCATGTGTCTCTAATTTTATCCAGATGAAATATGTTTTTGACATATATAACTGTTTAAAACGATATATGTCAAAAACATATTCTATATATATATAAATCAATAGTCATATATATGGAAAATATATTTTGTCGGTATATTTATGAACATCTGTCGGGATGTTTATACTGACCGATAGTAACTTAGGCAATTTTAATACCCGGCAAAGCTCTTACCGCTTACTTTTCTTTCAGTAACTTCTCTAAAAGCGCATTCTTTTCTTTTTCAATAGTAAGCATTCGTTCGTAAAGGGAGGCTTGTTCTTTGTTTAGCTCCATTAGCTGGTCGACAGGATGATTGACAATATTATCCCGCTGTTGTTCAACCACGCCCACATTACTGCTCCCTGTCTGGAATGTATTATTCTCAATCACGATAGAAGTCGGGCTTTCTTCCAACTTTTGAATGATTTCGGGGGAAATATGCAGGATATTCGCAATCTTAACCAAAAGATCTTCTTCAATCTCTCTTCTCTGCTCTATACGGGATACGGTTTGTTGGTTAGTCCCCAATAAATCGGCAAGCACTTCTTGTTTCATGCCAATTAATTGACGAAACTTTCTGATGTTAGCTCCTTGATGTACATTCCCTGTTTTGATATCTTCAGTTTCCATTTCGTTTCTGTTTTTATATAGGATGAAACAAATATAAGAACTTTTATCTCAATTTTTTTCTATTCTTGGAAAATAACAAAGCAACAATATTTCCCGACATACAAAATGATGCGGTAAAAAACACTTGCTCCTGTGTATTTTACACAAGGCTGAACGATCCGCGCTATTCCCGGTTCTGCTTTTCTTTGCAAAAAACACATGATGAGAAAAATATCTATACTGACAAGCGCCACGCTTCTTCTCCTGCTGATATTGATTTGTAATTCCTACAGGAAGGAAGAGAAAGAACCTTGCTACGTCACCTATCAGGTTTCCATACATGACATGCATCCGCACAAACTACTGATATCCTACCAAACGGCGGATTCGTTAAAGACTTTTTTCTGTTATGACAAGAAGTGGAAAAAAGTAGTCTGTCTACCCTCGAAAGAGTTTGCGTCTATCTTCGTCCAGGATATTTTCGATCCGAAAAACGGTTTTGTCTACCTGGAAGAAGAAGAAACATCTTTCGGCAGGGAATGGGACATCGATCCGATCTCCGTCCGCATCATATATAAAAACAAAGTCTTATTGACATCAGGAAGTAAATTCCTCCATCTTCCTCATTAATATATAATATATGGGACGCATTCGGATATTGCCGGAAGCGAGTCGGAAATCAGCTGAAGGAAATGCCAAATCTCAGGCCTTTGCGAAAATTTTAAAAAAAAGTTGTATTTCTTGTGAGTACTTTTCTTTTCCCGTTCGTTGTATACATGTAAGAACCAAGTTAACCATGTGTCGACTTTGTATCTGCGTCTAATAAATAAGTAAAAATGGAAAACGAACATTCAGAGTTAATCATCGGATACCTGCAAGGACGGCTGCGCGGTCGGGACTTAGACAGTTTCTATGTCTGGGTGAACGAAAGTGCAGACAATAAAAAGCTGTTTTTCGAAACGAAAGCGCTTTATGAAGCCTGTGCGCCATCCCGTGAGAAATCTGAAATACAAGAAAGCTGGCTTCGGCTTCTCGAAAAGAGAACGTCACGCCAGCATAAAAAGCAATCCCTTTGGTTGCGCATAAGTACTTATGCGGCTGTGGCAATGTTTGCCACAGCAATCACTTCTTCTATCTTTATATTCTCTTCGAAAGAAAACGAAACACATATAACCCGTTATCTCGGAGGAGACGGGCTTGAGGCGGATGTCGTGGTATTGCCCGACGGAACCCGTGTCAGCCTTGGCTCCAGAACCTCTTTTTCCTATGATTCGCATTATGGTAAGTCCAAGCGTATCGTATATCTTGAAGGAGAAGCCTATTTTGAGGTCGCCAAAGAAAAAGACAAACCCTTTGTCGTCGAAACGAAAGAACAGTCTATCGAAGCACTCGGAACGAAGTTCAATGTTTCTGCATACTTGAGCGATTCGTTGCTGACGACGACATTATTGGACGGTTCTGTGCTCTTGACCACCTCGAACCTTTCGCAGCCGACAATACTAAAGCCCAATGAGCAGTTTATCTATAACAGGAATACACAATCCGCCCTCCTGCAACAGGTCGACGCCAATCAGTTCGTCTCGTGGACGACCGGATATTATTATTTCCCTGAACAGAGCCTCGAAGCCATTTTGTATCGGCTGAGCCATGTGTACGGCGTGCAGTTTACCGTCAAGTCGGAAGCCCTGAACCGTCGTACGTTTACCGGGACGTTTTATCGCGGGCAAAGCATTAAGGATATTCTGGAGATTATCCATTTGTCGATCCCCATCCGGTATAAGATCAACGATCACCAAGTAACGATTTCAGAAATCTAAATATAAAACAATGCTAATCTTAGAGAGGATAGAATAATATGAACACCAGTTAAGTCTGATAAAAAAGAAGAGAAAATCTTGCCGGATCTTCTCTTCTAAGTAAAAAAATGCGTGAATCAATTAAACTCCCATTGCCGTGGGATGATGTTTAATCTTTTAACAATCAAAAGTATGAATAATCAACGTATAGTTGTTTCTGTTAATCTGAAAAGAACTATAAAAATCATGAAATTAACACTTGTTATGCTGTTGGTTTGTCTTTCATCGGTCGTCGCATCGACCTATGCACAAACTGCAACTGTAAATGTCTCTGCCAAAAATGCGACTTTGGAGAGTGTATTAAAACAGATAGAAAAACAATCCGAGTTTTTGTTTTTCTATAATCTGGAAGAGATCAATAAGAATGAAAAGATCTCTATCAACAAGAAAAATGCGAATATTCAGGAAGTCTTGGATGCCATTGCAGCTAAGACAGGTCTGAAGTATACGATTAAGGATCGCCACATCGTGCTCACTTCGGATGAGGAAACCAAGTCTGTTCCTTCCGTTGCCGCAGTCAACCAGACGCGCAAAGTTACGGGAACCGTAAACGATGCATTCGGACCGGTAGCCGGAGCGAATGTGATCCAGAAGGGAACGACCAACGGTACGACTACCGACATGGACGGTAACTTCTCTATCGAAGTACCGGAAAATGCCATTTTGCAGGTTTCCTTTATCGGTTATCTTCAACAGGATATTCCTGTGAAAGGTAAAAACACGATAAGCATTCTTCTGAAGGAAGACACGCAGGCCTTGGAAGAAGTGGTTGTCGTCGGCTATGGTACGATGAAGAAAAAAGACTTGACTGGCGCCGTTGCTTCTGTTAAGATGGATGATGCTCCTGTCGGAACGGTTTCTACGATCAGCCACGCATTGGCCGGTAAAGCTGCCGGTTTGCAGGTGAACACAGTCAGTGCACAGCCGGGTGGTGGTTCTAACTTCCGTATCCGTGGTGCCGCTTCTGTAAATGCAAGCAATGATCCGTTGATCATTATCGACGGTTTCCCTGTCAGTTCTCCGGATGAAGAAAAGCTGAAAACCGGTAAATACTCCAGCGGAACGACAGATAATATTCTGGCTTCGATCAACCCTAACGATATCGAATCGATCGAAGTATTGAAAGATGCAAGCTCTACAGCCATCTACGGTTCACGTGCCGGTAACGGTGTGATCATTGTGACAACCAAGAAAGGTAAGACAGGCGCACCGAAGGTTACCTATTCGGGAACAGCAACCGTTCAGACGCTTGCCACCGACTATGACATGCTGAACGCTTCCGATTTTATGATCCAGTCCAATCGTTATCAGAAAGAACAATGGATGAAAGATAACGGTATCGGTGTCTATGGCGGCAAGAGCGAAGCCCAGGCTTCTTCTCCTTATACTCCCCGATATACGGACGCCCAGATTGCCAATCCGGCCAATAACACGAACTGGTTCGACGAAATTACCCGTACAGGTTTCCAGACACAGCACAATGTTTCGATCAATGGCGGTACGGAAACAACCAAATATCTGGTTTCCGGAAACTTCTTCAAACAGGAAGGTGTTGTCAAGAATAACGGCATGGAACGTTTTACAGGCCGTGTCAATCTGGAACAACAGGTTAGTAAATATGTGAAAGTGGGTGTGAACATGACATTGTCCAGAAACCAGATGGATAACGTTCCTCTGGGATCAGGCCAGAATGAAAATGCCAGTATCATGGTTGCCGCTGCCCAGTTTAACCCGCTTTTAGGGATTAAGGACGAAAATGGTGAATATATCCTGAATACGGAAGCTGCTTTCTTGCCGAACCCGGTTTCTATGCTTGAAATCACGGACAAGACAACAAAGGAAAGATTGCTGGCTACTTCATTTATTGAAATCAAGCCGATCCAGGATTTGACTTTGAAAGCAAACCTGGGTATCGACCGCAATTACCAGAAACATAAGGTATATCTGCCTAAAACAACTCTTTACGGTGCAAAGAAAGACGGCCAGGCCGATATTGCCCAGTATGACAAATCGGATTATCTGATGGAATTGACGGCCAACTATACAAAACGTTTCGGCGATCATAACTTGAATGCTTTGGTCGGTTATTCTTTCCAGCGTTTTACAGACGAATCTCTGTCTGCCGGCAACAGCCAGTTCCTGATCGACGGATTCCTGTATAATAACCTGGGAGCAGGCGCTTACCCGAAACCGAGTGTCGGTTCTTCTGCCTCTAAAAATGAGATGGCTTCTTTCTTCGGTCGTGTGAACTATTCATTCAAAGACCGTTATCTGTTGACTGCCACACTGCGTGCCGATGGTGCTTCGAACTTTGCCAAGAACAATCGTTGGGGTTACTTCCCATCAGTTGCAGTAGGTTGGAGATTCACGGAAGAAGAATTCATGCAGCCGTTGACAAATGTACTTTCCAGCGGTAAATTGCGTCTGAGCTACGGACAGACCGGTAACTCCAATATCGGAAATAAGGCGATCTCTTATTACAAAACGGGTAATAACAACGAATTCGGCGGAACTGAATCCGTAGGTGTTTATCTGAGCCAGATGGGTAACCCTGATTTGAAGTGGGAAACAACAACCGAATGGAACCTCGGTCTGGATATGGGCTTCCTGAACAATCGCCTGAATGTGACGGCTGAATATTTCCACAGAGTCGTTTCCGACCTGTTGAGCGAACGTACATTGTTGTCTTACAATGAAGTGGACAAGATTTCGGCAAACATCGGCGAGACACAGAGCCAGGGTTTTGAGTTGACAATCAATTCAAAGAACATCGAAACGAGAGACTTTAGCTGGAGCTCCGACCTGACATTCTCATTCTATCGCGATAAGTGGAAAACCCGTGACGACAGCTGGAAACCGGCTGCTTATTCTCAGTACAATGCTCCGATCCGTTATTATTTCGGTTACAGAGCGGATGGTTTGATCCAGGAAGGTGAAACGGTTGACTGGATGCCGGGTGCTGTTCCGGGACAGGTAAAGATTAAAGACTTGAACGGATACGTTTATAATGAAGACGGAACGATGAAGGTCGATAAGAACGGTATTCCGTTGAAGAGCGGTAAACCTGACGGAAAGATCGACGAAGCCGATATGGAGATTTACGGAAGTAAGGACCCTGGCTATCTGCTGGGCTTCAACAATACATTGCGTTGGAAGAACTTCGACCTGAATGTCTATTTCTACGGACAGTTCGGTCTCTGGAATGTCGGATCTTACAAAGATCTGTGGTTGACAGGTGCCGACGGTATGACCGGTATTGTCAATATGTATCGTGGTTACAACATGCCGGTTTCTGCAAAAGACGTATGGTCTCATGACAATACTTCTGCAAGCCGTCCGGGATATTTCCAGGATAAGAGCCCGGTTCCGGCTGGTAGCACAAGTACCGGTAAGATCGGTGACTACTATCTGGAAAAGAGCTGGTTCATCCGTTGCCGTAACATTACGTTAGGATATACAATCCCGATGAATAAGAAACTGCTGTCTAATGTACGTGTTTATGCAGATATCAACAATCCTTTCATGATCACTCCGTATGACGGTCTCGATCTGGAAACAGATAACTCCGTATGGGCTTACCCGAACGTGAGAAGCTTCAGCATAGGATTGGATATTACATTTTAATTAACGTCTAAATAAAGAATAAGATGAAAAAGTTATTATATATATTATCGGTATCGTTAGCAACTACTGCTTTTCTGCCGTCCTGTACGAATCTGGAGTCGGAAATGTATGATGTGATTAACCCGGGTATCTTCCCAGTTAACGAAGATGATGCGAATGCATTGGTAACGGCTGCGGCTTATGCTCCGTTCCGTTCGAATTGGTACGATGGAATGTTTACGGCTGCCAACGGCGGTATTCATGTGATTGGCGATATGACGACGGATATCGGTTATTGCCAGTGGAACGATGTTTGCTGGCCGGACCTGCTGGATGTGAATTTCAGTTCGTCTTCCGATTGCCCGACGAAGATCTATAAGAACCATTTCAACTACATCGGCAAGATGACCCTGGCGCTTGACCGTATCTCCGGAATCGAGATGAAGGAAGAGACAAAGAACCGCCTGAATGCGGAAATTCACTGCGGACGTGGCTGGTTGGCTTATATGTTGTATGATTTTTACGGACCGATCCAGATCCCGACATTGGAACAGTTAAACGATCCGCTGGGCGAACAAATCATCCCGCGTGTATCACAGGCTGAAATGGTAACCTTTATCGAAAACGATCTGAAGGCTGCTATTGCCGTACTGCCGGCTACTTATAAGGTAACGGACAGCAACTATGGCCGTTTCACAAGAGGTCTGGCTTATACGGTTTTGATGAAATTGTATATGCATGAGAAAGAATGGGCTAAAGCCGAAGAATGTGGCCGTGAGCTGATGAAGCCGGAATATGGCTATTCTTTGATGGCGAACTACAAAGATATCTTTACGCTTGAAAACGAAGGAAACCCGGAAACGATCTGGGCTGCCGTTTGTAGCAGCAGCGTAAATCAGCAGCTTTGGCTGGCACACGTATTGTCGAGCCAGTATCCGACAAGAAACGAAAGTATCCAGAAATGGGGCGGCTACCGTGTTTTGTGGAACTTCTATCATACGTTTGATAAAAACGATAAACGTCTGGAAGTGCTGGTCGGCGAGTTTGTAGGCACGGATGGAGTTCTTTATAATGAAGCCAATCCGGGAACTGTCCTGCAGACAGGTGCAATGCCGGTTAAGTATGGCGAAGATCCTGCTGCTACAGGTGAAGAAAGCCAGATCGACTGGATCGTTTACCGTTATGCAGACGTAGTAACACTGCTGTCTGAAGCGATCGTTCGCAAGAATAATGCCGTTAACCAGGAAGCACTCGATTTGCTGAATATGGTTCGCACACGTGCCGGTCTTACTGCCTACACGCTTTCGGATGTCAAGGATGTTCAGGACTTCTTGGATAAGGTGTTGGAAGAACGCGGACATGAACTGTGGTTTGAAGGTGCACGCCGTACAGACTTGATCCGCCACGGAAAATATATCGAGTATGCACGCAAATATAAAAACTCTGTGACTGCACAGGATTATATGACGCTGATGCCGCTTCCTCAGTCTGTTATCAATGAAAGTAAGGGACAGGTAATCCAGAATCCGGGTTATTAATTGTTCGTGTTAAATAACGGATAATGCTTTGAAATCTTTATGTGGCATTCGTGAAAACTGTAATGCCGCATAAAGATTTCTTATTTTTGGCTGTATCTTTACACTCTAATTAAAAAAGAGATCAAATGAAAATCATCCATATTCTCGGCATGTTGCTGATTGCGCTTGCTGTGAAAGCCGCTTCCCCGATCGAGGGGTTGTTGGAACGCATCGATAAAGGTGCGTCGCGTAAATTTGTGATTGAACAGGTGAAATCGCCCGTCGATTTCTTCGAACTCGACCAGAAAGGCGACAAGGTGGTGATCCGGGGGAATAACTATGTGAGTATCGCTTCCGGGCTGAACTGGTATCTGAAATATTATGCCGGGATTCATCTTTCCTGGAACGGCATGCAGGCGAAGTTGCCCGAAGTGCTGCCCGCCGTAAGACAGAAGGAACGCCGTGAAACGGATATGAAGTACCGGTACGATTTCAACTATTGTACCTTTTCCTATACGATGGCGTTCTGGGATTGGGAACGGTGGGAGAAAGAGATCGACTGGATGGCTCTGCACGGCATTAACCTGCCGTTGGCAATGGTCGGGACAGACGGTGTCTGGCAGAATGTCCTGAGTAAGCTGGGCTATACGAAAGAGGAGATCAACGAGTTCGTGGCCGGCCCGGGTTTTCAGGCCTGGTGGCTGATGAACAACCTCGAAGGCTGGGGCGGACCGAATCCCGACAGCTGGTATAAGCAGCAGATAGCTCTTCAGAAACGTATCATCGGGCGGATGCGCGAATATGGCATCGAGCCTGTCTTGCCGGGCTATTCCGGTATGGTCCCCCATAATGCAAAGGAAAAGTTAGGGCTGAATGTCTCGGACCCGGGCTTGTGGAACGGATATCGCCGTCCCGCATTCCTGCAACCGACAGATCCGCGTTTCCAGGAGATTGCTACCTTATATTATAAGGAGATGAACAAACTGTACGGCAAAGCGAACTATTATAGCATGGACCCGTTCCACGAAGGCGGAAGTGTAGCCGGTGTGGATCTGGATGCCGCCGGAAAGGCGATTATGCAGGCTATGAAGAAGAACAATCCGAAGGCTGTTTGGGTGGCGCAGGCATGGCAGGCGAATCCGCGTCAGCAGATGATCGGAAACCTGGAAGCAGGCGATCTGATCGCGTTGGACCTGTTTGCCGAAAGCCGTCCCCAATGGGGAGATCCCGAATCGACCTGGTACCGGAAAGACGGTTTCGGACAGCACGACTGGATTTACTGCATGTTGCTGAACTACGGCGGTAACGTCGGATTGCACGGAAAGATGAAGCACGTAATCGACGAGTTCTACAAGGCTAAGGAAAGTCCGTTCGGCAAGACCTTGAAGGGAGTCGGCATGACGATGGAAGGAAGTGAAAACAACCCTGTCATGTTCGAACTGCTGACCGAGTTGCCTTGGCGTCCACAGCATTTCGACAAGGACCAATGGCTGAAAGAGTATACGATAGCCCGCTACGGGAAGAGCAATCCGGTTGTACAGGAGGCCTGGATTTTGCTGAGCAATTCCATTTATAACTGTCCGGATGCCAACACGCAGCAGGGAACACATGAATCCGTATTTTGTGCCCGTCCAACCGAACACCCGTATGAGGTTTCGAGCTGGTCGGAGATGAAAGACTATTATGATCCGAACGATGTGATTCGCGCTGCCGCCCTGATGGTGTCTGTCGCCGATCAGTTCAAGGGTAATAATAATTTCGAATATGACCTGGTCGATATTGTCCGCCAGGCAATAGCCGAGCGGGGGCGTCTGACGGAAAAGGTGGCGGAAGCGGCTTTTGCCGCCGGTGATAAAGTGCTGTATAAAGAGGCTGCCGATCGTTTCCTGCGGCTGATCTTTCTGCAGGATGAACTGTTAGGGACACGTCCGGAGTTCAAAGTCGGAACCTGGATCGGCCGTGCCCGCAGTCTTGGAAATACCCCTGAAGAAAAAGACCTGTACGAATGGAATGCCCGTGTACAGATAACCACCTGGGGCAACCGCAATGCCGCTGATGACGGAGGTCTGCGCGACTATGCCCACCGGGAATGGAACGGCATCCTGAGAGACTTTTATTATATGCGTTGGAAAACCTGGTTCGATTATCAGATGCAGAAGTTGGAAGGCCGGAATCCCGCCGAGATCGATTTTTATGCCATCGAAGAACCCTGGACCAAAGCGACAAATGCCTATCCGAGCGAACCGGAAGGTGATTGTATTCCGACGGTAAAACGTATATTTGTAGAAATATTTGATTAACCATTGATATCATGACACGTAAAACAATTTATCTTCTTTTACTGGCTCTTCTGGCATTGCCTTGCTTTGCGGGGAGCAAGTATGAATCGAAAATCGCTTCTCTCGACGGAGAAAAGTGGTGGGGCGGCATGGTTGCTTTAGGCTCGAGGATGCCTTTTGAAGGCGACTTGCGCCTGTTCGACCTCTCTGCCGAGAACCTGAATAACCAGAATGTACCGCTACTGCTTTCTTCCGAAGGACGGTATATCTGGAGTGACAAGCCCTTTTCCTTTAAGGTGGAGAACGGGGAGCTGCGCCTCTATTCCGATTATGAGAAAATGGAGCCGGTTCTGGCCGGTCGGACATTGCGGGATGCTTATCTGGCAGCCTCTGCAAAATATTTCCCGCCCTCGGGACAGTTGCCGGACCCGCTGTTCTTCTCCATGCCGCAGTATAATACCTGGATCGAACTGATGTACAACCAGAACCAGGAGGATATTCTGAAATATGCAGATAACGTGTTGAAGAATGACTTTCCGGTGGGCGTCTTTATGATAGACGATAACTGGCAGAAATATTACGGTAATTTCGATTTCAAGCCCGACCGCTTTCCCGATCCGAAAGGGATGATCGACCGTCTGCACGGGCAGGGTTTCAAGATCATGTTCTGGATCTGCCCATTTGTCAGTCCGGACAGTCCCGAGTTTCGCGAACTCCAGCAGAAAGGATATCTGATCAAGAAGAAAGGGACGAATGCCGCAGCAATCATTCCCTGGTGGAACGGATACAGTGCCTGCTATGACCTGAGCAATCCGGCTGCAGCCGAACATCTGAAAAAGCAGCTGCGCGACATGCAGGAAAAATACGGTGTGGACGGTTTCAAGTTCGACGCCGGCGATATCGGCCACTATAACGACCCGGAGCTGGAGTTTTACGATAAGTCGGCCACCTCGGTAGATATGTGCCGGTACTGGGCGAAGATCGGCCTGGATTTCCCGTACAACGAATATCGTGCCGGATGGAAAATGGGCGGCGAGGCATTGGTGCAGCGCCTGGGCGACAAAGACTATTCCTGGAAGGCCGTGAGCCTCCTTGTTCCGGATATGATTGCCGCCGGATTGCTGGGATATGCGTATGCTTGTCCGGATATGATCGGCGGCGGACAGTTCGGCTCTTTCCTGGGTGTGGACCAGACGAAGCTCGACCAGGAGTTGATCGTCCGCTCCTGCCAGGTACATGCGCTGATGCCGATGATGCAGTTCTCGGTAGCCCCCTGGCGTATCCTCGACGAGAAACATCTGGCTATCTGCCGCGACTATGCGCATCTGCATGAAAAGATGGGGACCTATATCCTCGAGCAGGCGCATCATGCCGCCGGGACCGGCGAACCGATCATCCGTCACATGGAATATGTTTTCCCGCATCAGGGTTTCACCGATTGCAAAGACCAGTTCATGCTGGGCGACAAATACCTGGTCGCTCCCGTCCTGACGAAAGAGCATACCCGCAAGGTCATGCTGCCCAAAGGCGTATGGTTGGATGACACCGGTAAAAAGTTCAAGGGACCGAAAACAATCGAAGTGACGGCACCGCTGGAACGCTTGCCCTGGTTCGAGAAAATAAAATAAAAAGGCTTTAAACATTGCTTTTGGGGCGTTCCCTATGTGGAATACCCCAAAAGCACTTCTTCCTGTCATTACGAAACATTTCCGTAACAAACCTTAATTAGAAAAATTATCCTATCTTTATCCGCGAAAAGGAAACTCATGGAAACAACCTCGGAAATAAAAGCGTTTAATAAGTTGTTTGCTGATTATCATGGATTGTTCGTGCGTTTTGCAAATACGTACATACAAGATGATGCAGCAGCAGAAGATATTGCCGTCGAGGGGATTATGTACTATTGGG
The DNA here is from genome assembly GCA_900552465.1 of uncultured Parabacteroides sp. Taxonomy (GTDB): domain Bacteria; phylum Bacteroidota; class Bacteroidia; order Bacteroidales; family Tannerellaceae; genus Parabacteroides. Next base: position 26,434 of record URZO01000029.1, read on the forward strand.
AAAATCGCCATACGCTTGCTTCCGATTCGAATATTCCGGCCTATATCCTGGAAGCGATCAAGCATAAATGCCTGAATCATCTCCGCCACCTTCGTGTCCGCGAAGATGTGGAACAACGTCTCCGGGAGCATCAGTTGCGGGTGACTAACCTGCGTATTGCCACCCTCGAAGCCTGTGACCCGCAGGAGATTTTCAGTGATGAAGCGCAACGCCTGGTGGACGAGGCCCTGGCGATGATGTCCGACAAGACCCGGCAAATCTTTATCATGAGCCGCTATGAGAATAAGACTTATCCGGAGATTGCCGCCCAATTTTCGCTGTCTGTCAAGAGTGTTGAATTTCATATATCCAAAGCGTTGAAAATACTGAAAGTGAAGCTGAAGGACTACATGACGATGATCTTGTTCCTGTAAAGTAAAAAAGAGTTACTAAAAAACGACCGGCTGATTTAGGGGGTATCTTTGTTGAGGTGCTTATAATATGTATGGAGCTTGAAAAACACATATAAATATTTAATGATATGGAAAGAAATAGATCTAATGCTGTGCTTGCACGCTTGCTGTGTGCAATTGTTTTGTTGCTTGTCTGCCTGCAGGTAAAAGCTCAATACAAATTTAATGAAATCTTATACGGGGCGGCCTATTACAGTGAATATACGCCGACGGACCGTCTGGACGAGGATATACGCCTGATGAAGGAGTGTGGCCTGAATGTCGTGCGTGTCGGTGAATCCTCATGGGGATTATTCGAACCGCGCGAAGGCGTCTTCGAGTTTGAATGGATGGACCGCATCATCGATAAGTTCCAGGCCGCCGGTATCAAGGTGATATTGGGTACGCCCACCTATTCCATTCCGGCATGGATGGCCGAGCGGCATCCGGAGGTGTTGGCAGAAACCGTCAATGGGGGAAAACGCTATTACGGCATCCGGCAGAATATGGATATCTATAACCCTACCTACCGCTTCTATTGCGAGCGTATCATTCGTAAGATGATGGAACGGTATGCCGGCAACCCGGCTATCATCGGTTATCAGGTGGATAACGAATGTGAGGCCCGCGGCATCAATAACCATGATTACTTTGCCGGCTTCCGCAATTACCTGAAAGATAAGTTCAATAATAACCTGGACAGCCTGAACCGGCTGTGGGGATTAAACTATTGGGGAATGAACATCCGGACCTGGGAAGAACTCTACACGCGCGACGGCGTGACCAGCCCGGCTTATAAAAACGAATGGGAACGCTGGGGGCGCAAGGTCGTCGCCGACTTCCTGAACTGGCAGGTGGCGATTGTCAATGAGTACCGTCGTCAGGATCAGTTTGTGACGCACTGTTTCATGCCGGCTTTCCAGAATATAGACCAGGTCGAGAGTTTTAAGGATATGCAATATCCGGCCATTAATATTTACCATAGCGTACAGGATGGGCAGAACGGGCGGGACATTGCCTGGGGAGGCGATTTCATGCGTACCGTAGCCAAAGGAAACTATCTGATTACGGAGACGAATGCGCAGGGAACCGGCTGGGACAGCCGTGGGCAATATCCGCCTTACGACGGACAGTTGCGGCAGAACGTCTACGGGCATCTGGCCTCCGGTTCCAACATGGTGGAATACTGGCACTGGAGCACGCTTCACTATGGACAGGAAACCTATTGGCGCGGCGTTCTGGGGCACGACCAGCAACCGAACCGCGTCTATAACGAGTTTAAAAATACGGCATCGGAACTGAAGAGAATCGGCTCCAGGCTGGTGAATCTGAAAAAGAAGAACAAAGTTGCGATCCTCTATAGCCATGATTCCTATTTCGGCTTGCGTTTTATGCCTTATCAGAATGGGAACGGAGAAGAGTATCCGATCAACCTTATTTATAAAAGCTTGTACGAACAGAACATCGAAACAGACATCATCCCGTGCGATAAAGACTGGGATTTCAGTTCTTATAAGATGCTGGTGGTTCCTCCCTTGTATGTCGCTTCGGACAAACTGCTCGAAAAGATCGGACTGTTTGTTAAGAACGGGGGCGAAGTCGTGATGCTTTATAAGAGCGGTTATTGCGATGAGAATTCGACCGTGCGTCCGGTGTTGGCTCCCGGTCCGTTACGTGATGCCGCCGGCATCCATTATCAGGAATATTCTGTAATCGGGAAACTGCCGCTTCGCAACGATCCTTTCCGGTTGGGAGAAGGGAATGAGGTCTCTTCCTGGATGGAGTTCCTGACTGTAGATAAGGCGACACCTTTGGCGTATGCCGACCACCCGTTTTTCGGGAAATGGCCCTGCGTGACGGAGAATAGCTACGGGAAAGGACATCTTATCTATGTCGGAACCTATCCGTCCGAGGCATTGATGAAAACACTGGTCGCCCGTGCTGCAGGACGGTTGCAATTGCCGGGCGGTGCTTTGAAATATCAATTCCCTGTTATCGTACGCTCCGGTGTCAACGACCGGAATGCGAAGGTGCATTATATCTTCAACTACAGTGCGGAAGAACGGGATGTTACCAATTATCTGGGAAAAGCGACCGAGCTGCTGACAGGAACCTCCGTGGCGGAAAACGGGACGGTTAAGCTGGCTCCCTGGGGCGTTGCGATCCTTGAACAGGAATAATTCTTTAAACCATATATTCATTAATAACATGAGAAAACAGATTTATTGCCTTTTGTCCCTTCTGTGGATTAGCTGCATCTCAGCTTCCGCAGCCGACCGTTGGACGATTAATTCTGCCGGTGGCATCACCTGGCAGGTGAATGAAAAGATTCCGCATGAAGACCATATCGAAATGAGCGGGTTGAAAGTCTCGACCGTCCTCCGGTACGGGGTTGATGCGAACGGGGCCTTTATGCTGAACCGCAGCATGGTCTGGCCGATGCTGCGTACGATCCCGAATAATACGCATGCCAGCCTGATGCGCCGTTTTGCCTGGAATGTGACGGATATGGTCGAAGTGAACGGACAGTCTCTCCTGAATGAAAAAGTAAAGGATATCACGCTGAACGGTACGATGGTCGTAAGGAGCGAATACATGCTTCCCCGCCAGGGTAAACTCGAACTGACCCGTGTCTTGTTCCCCTCCGTTTCAAGCCCTGCTTTTTGCGAGAAGTATACGTTGCGGAATGCCGGCGAATCGGTGGTGTCGGTCGAAATACCTTCTTCCCGGTCAGTGGTCGAAACGGATGCGGCGAAAGGCGTGGACGGAACTTATAAACTGGTCGCTACGATCGCCGGTCAGACAGCCCGTCAGCTACAGCCGGGCGAAGAGTTGACTTTCAGCGCCACTTTTGCCGGGTATAAGAAGAATGAAAATGAACAGGTGTTTGATATAGACCGCGAATTGCAGGCCCGTCAAAGCCTGATTGCCGGATTCTGGGATAACCTGGTACTGGAAACTCCCGATCCTGTGATTAACACCATGTTTGCCTTTGCCAAGATACGCGGGGCCGAAAGTATTTATGATACGAAAGGAGGCCTGATGCATGGTCCCGGCGGAGAATCCTACTACGCCGCTATCTGGGCAAACGACCAGGCGGAATATATCAATCCGTTCTTTCCTTATCTGGGGTATGAGATCGGGAACCGTTCCGCATTATGTTCCTACGAGCATTTCGCCCGTTTTATGAATCCGGAATATAAACCGTTACCCAGCTCGATTATTGCAGAAGGCATCGATGTTTGGGCCGGGGCCGGTGATCGCGGTGATGCCGCCATGGTTGCTTACGGAGCTTCCCGCTACGCATTGTCGCGCGGCGATAAGGGCGAGGCGGAAAAACTCTGGCCTCTGATCGAATGGACGCTCGAATATTGCCGTCGCAATCTGAACGAAGGAGGTGTCGTGGCTTCCGATGCCGACGAACTGGAAGGGCGTTTCCCTGCCGGGAAAGCGAATCTTTGTACTTCATCCCTCTATTATGATGCCTTGCGTTCGGCTGCCTATCTGGGCAAGGATTTGGGCAAGCCGGCCTCCCAACTGGCCGGATATATCAAACAGGCGGCAACTTTGAAGAAGAATATCGATAGCTATTTCGGCGGAACGGTCGAAGGCTTCAATACGTATCAATATTATGAAGGCAACGATGTGCTGCGTTCCTGGATTTGTATTCCGTTGACTGTCGGGATTTACGACCGGAAGGATGCTACCATACAGGCCTTGTTCTCTCCGCGTCTGTGGACGGAAAACGGTTTGCTGACACAGGCCGGAAGCGAAACGTTCTGGGACCGTTCGACCCTGTATGCCCTGCGTGGCGTGTATTCCTGCGGCGAAACGGAAAAGGCGACCGACTATCTGAAATTCTATTCGGGTCAACGTCTGTTAGGCGAACATGTCCCGTATGCAATCGAGGCATGGCCGGAAGGAAGCCAGCGTCATTTGTCTGCCGAGAGCGGTTTGTATTGCCGGATTATCACGGAAGGCCTGTTCGGTATTCGTCCGACCGGCTTGCATTCATTCGTCTTTCCTCCGCGCCTGCCGCAGGAATGGGATCACATGGATTTGCGTAAGATTTGTGCTTTCGGCAAGGTCTTCGATATTGAGGTGAAGCGTGCCGGCGGCAAGTTGCAAGTCGCCGTTACCACTGGTGGAAAAGTGATTAGCAACCGGAAAGTAAAAGAAGGCGAAAATATTCAGATAAAATTTTAGGGGGTCTCTTTGCTGAGGTGCTTATATAATATATGGACAGAAAAGTTTTACAACGTTTTTTTGCAGGAACAGCCTCTTTTGAAGAGGAAGAGGCTGTTTGCAACTGGGTGGATGCTTCCGAGAAAAACCGGGAAGAGCTGATAAGGGAACGGAAATATTTTGACGTCTTGTTGCTGCGTAATATAAAAAACAGCAAGAAGCCTCAGTCTGTCCGCCGTTTCGGCCTGCCGCCTGTCATCGGAGAATCGTTGAAGATTGCTGCTGCAATTTCCATATTGGTTGTTTCTTCTCTGTACATATATAATACGGTGATGAAACCGGCTCCTTTGGTAGCTCTGAACAAGATTGTCGTCCCTCCAGGCCAGCGTGCGAATATCACGTTGTCCGACGGTACGAATGTCTGGTTGAATGCTTGTAGCGAGATGACCTATCCGGCTTCTTTTACGCAGGATGCCCGTAACGTCTCGCTGAAGGGAGAAGCCTATTTCGATGTGTCCAAAGATGCCAGGCATCCTTTTATCGTACAGACGAAGAGTTGCGATGTAAAGGTGTTGGGAACGAAGTTCAATGTCCAGGCCGAAGAGGTGGATTGCGAATTTTCCGCCGCTTTATTAGAAGGCTCTATCGAATTGACGAATAAAATGAAACCGGGAGCGAAAATCCTGCTTTCTCCGATGCAGAAGGCCGTCTTTAAGAATAATGAGATGATTGTCGATTCAATCCTGAGTCTGGATAACTATCGTTGGAAAGAGGGACTGATTTGCTTTGAAGACATTCGTTTTGCCGACCTGATGAAACGGTTTGAAAAGATATATGATATCCATATAGTCGTTCAAAACAAAAGGTTGGATGACTATAAATGCAGTGGGAAATGTCGTGTCTCGGATGGTGTGGATTTCATTTTGCAGGTGTTGCAGCGCAGTACGCGTTTCACTTTTTCCCGGAATGACGATAATACGATTATCTATATAAAGTAAATGTGTAACCTTAAATAAAAAAACAGGAGATAGCCTATGAGATAGAGAGAAAACAACATGAAAAAGGCGATGAATGTGCGAGATTCACCGCCTTCCAACTAACACGTGTCTTAAAACAAGTATTAATCTTTAATATCACAAAGTTATGAATAAAATACCTTTGTCGGGGTTTTGTCCTATATTAAAACCACGACATAAACATTTATTTAGGATTATGAGAATAACCTATATGTTATTATTTGCCGCCATTTTCTGCATGCATGCAGAGAATGCGATATCGCAAAAGATCACCCTGCAGGGTGATAATCTTTCAGTGAAAGATTATTTGAATACTATTGAAAAGCAGACGGAATACCTTTTTATTTACGATGCAGGCGTCAATGTGAATAAGAAGATTTCCATGAATATGGTTAGTACATCTATAAAGGATGTACTGGACAACATGTCTTCCCAACTGGGATTGACTTATTCCCAGAAAGGTTCCTACATTGTACTGTCCAGTTATAAGGCGAAAGAGGCTTCTGTTCTTGATGTTGCCCAGCAGAAAAAAACGATTACAGGTGTTGTCACGGACGATATGGGCGAACCGATTATCGGGGCCAATGTAATCGAGAAGGGTACTACGAATGGTATTATCACCGATATGGATGGTAAGTTCTCGTTAGAGATTGCTCCGGGAGCGATAGTCCAGGTTTCTTATATCGGTTATAACACGCAGGAAATAAAAGTGGGTAACCAGTCCACATTGGCTATTAAGCTGGTGGAAGATACGCAAGCCCTGAGTGAAGTGGTGGTTGTCGGTTACGGCATCCAGCGTAAGGTGACTACTACCGGCGCCGTTTCAAAACTGGAAGGCGAAGACCTGAATAAAATGACAGTGGTCAATGCAACAAAGGCATTGCAGGGATTAAGTCCGGGTATCACGATCGTCGACCGTGGCGGTGCTCCGGGTAGCGATGATCCTGAAATCTATCTGCGCGGTGTCGGTACGACCGGTAATGCCAAGCCGTTGGTTTTAGTCGATGGTATCGAAATGTCGCTGAGCCAGATTCCTTCCTCTGAGATCGAAAATATATCTGTATTGAAGGATGCCGCTTCCGCTTCTATCTACGGTTCCCGTGCTGCCCACGGTGTAATCCTGGTTACGACCAAACGCGGTAAAGAAGGTAAAGTAAGATTATCGTATGACGGTACGATCGGATTCCAGGACAGAGCCGTCAAAGCTAAACAGGTTTCTGCACGTGAATATATGACGATGGCGAATGAAGCTCTTGTCAACTCCGGAGGTTCGATCAAATATTCGGAAGAAGATATTCTCGCAACGGAAAGAGGAGATGATCCTTATAACCATTCTTATATTAATTGGGGAGATGAAGTGTATAAGCCCAATTACATCACACAGCATACATTGAATCTGACAGGTGGTAGTGAAGTAGGACGTTATCTGGTCTCTTTCGACTACCTGGATCAGCCGGGTTTGATTAAGAATACGGAGTACCAACGCTACAGCTACCGGGTCAATACGGACTTGAATATCGGTAAGATGTTAAAGGTGAGCAGTGACGTGACGTACCGGCATATCGACCGCCTGTGGCCGGAATCTTTGGGTAGTGTGCAGTATGACGTATGGAGTATGCAACCAACGTCGCCGGTCAGATATGAAAACGGTGATTATCGCTTGGATAAGCAGAACAGAAATGCCATTTCCCTTATGGATATGGACGTTGTCGGTGAAGACCGCTATAACAAAGATATCGTCTACGGACAGGTAAAAGCCGACTTCGAACCGATTAAAGATTTGGTATTTACAGGTATGGCTTCTTTGAACGGCTCATGGGACAGAAGAAAGATCCACTATAAGAACCATAAATATTTTAATGATGCAGGTGAACTGGTTACCCAGCGTAATAACCCGAACAGTGTCAAGGACGAACGTAATGACAGCTATCAGATGACTTTGCGTTTCCTGGCTAACTACAAGAAACGTTTCGGTGACGATCACGATCTGGCTTTACTCTATGGTATGGAGCAGATCTCTTATCGCAACTACTATTCGATGGCCCAGCGCAAAGACCTGATTTCGGATGCACTGCCCGATGTCTCTTTAGGTTCCGCCGGCAGCCAGTTTGCAGAAGGCAAACCGACAAAATGGGGCATCAACTCTTTCTTCGGTCGTGTGAATTACGGCTTTAAGGATAGATATCTGTTTGAAGCGAATATCCGTACCGACGGTTCTTCCCGCTTTGCCAAAGGTAATAAATGGGGTGTTTTCCCGTCTTTCTCTGCTGCATGGCGTATCTCTGAAGAAGGATTCATGAAGAACCTGACTTTTGTGGATAACCTGAAACTGAGAGCTTCCTGGGGACAGACCGGTAACGAACGTATCGACGCTTTCATGTACTTGCCTCAATATAATACCTCGAATGTCGTCATGAACGGCAGTCTGGTCTCTGCTGTCTATCAGAAAAAGATGGCGAATCCGGATGTAACCTGGGAAACGGTGGAACAGACGAATGTCGGTTTGGATTTCGGCTTCCTGAACAATATGATTTATGGTGAACTGGACTGGTATTCGAAAGAAACGAAAGACATCTTGCTGGCTTTGGGTATTCCTAAGTTCATCGGACTGGACGCACCCGAACAGAATGCCGGTGTTGTTCGCAACTCCGGTATAGAAGCGATGGTCGGTTTCCGCAAAACATTTGGTGATTTTACGTTCAATACCTCTTTCAACCTGGCTTACAATAATAATAAGTGGGTAGACCGTGGCGGTGACGATAAGAACATCAGTGGCTATAATATCCAGACAATCGATTCTCCTCTGAATGCCTTCTATATTTATCAGGCAGACGGTCTGATCGCCAACGAACAGGAGCTGGCTGAATACAAGGCCAAATATAAATCGGACCCGCGTGGTATGTCGGACCTCCATGCCGGTGATGTGAAACTGGTAGATACGAATGGCGACGGAACGATCGACCCGGATGACCGCCAGATCTTTAATCCTAACATTCCGAAGTTTACTTTCGGCTGGAATATCAGTGGCGAATATAAAGGGTTTGACCTGACCCTGTTGTTCCAGGGATCGAGTGGCGCAAACCGTATGATGTATGGCGAATGGATTGAAGGACCGAGCTACGAAGCCTTCACCGGTATACATTTCCGCGACAGATGGACGGAAGAAAACCAGAATGGAAATGCAGAAATGCCTCGTCTGGAAGCTGCCAATAACCGGAATGCTTCGACCTATAACTCCTTCTTCCTGAAGAAGGCGAACTATCTTCGTCTGAAGAACGCCCAGTTGGGTTATACATTCCCTAAGAGTATCACGGATAACCTGAGAATTACGAAATTGAGATTGTATGTTTCAGGTTCAAACTTGCTGACATTCAGTAGCCTGTATCAGGGATTGGATCCGGAAGGAAAGAGCGATAGAATTAATGATTTCCCACCGTTGAGAATCGTTAATTTCGGAGTAAACATTATCTTTTAATCTAACTAATAAATAGAGCATTATGAAAATATATAAGAAATCGTTGCTATATGGAGCATTGGCTTTTGCTCTTTGTATGGTTGGCGGTTGTAACAGCAATATAGATCTTGATCCGGAAGGTATTATCACGGCAGACGGTTATTTCAAATCTGCCGAGGATTATGAAAAAGCATTGACTGCTCTGTATGAGAGGTTGAATGTGAACAACTACGACTTGTGGATGGATGGCGTGACAGATAATGGTCTGGTTACGCACAGCTGGAACAGAGGCTACGACATCGGGCGTGGTATCGGGAATACCGCATCCTCTTTCCCCAGTGATAAATGGAATAACGGTTATGTGTCTGTTCAGCGTGCCAACAATGTAATCAATAACATCGACAAATATGAATGGCCCGGCGGCGAGAGCGATGCGAACCGCAATAAAGTGTTGGGAGAAGCCCGCACCTTGCGTGCTTACTTCTATCTGGATCTGGTTTCTATCTTCGGACATATCATGTTCTACACGGAGAATCCTGCAACAGTAGCAGAAAGTAAAACGGTGGAACAGATACAGGACCCGAAAAAGGTGTTCGACTTCATCTTGGATGATCTGGATAAAGCGATTGCCGCCCTGCCGGATAAGCCTGATAATAAATCGAAAATCGGAAAGCCGGCAGCCCGTCTGCTTCGTGCACGCGCAGCAGCTATTGCAGCCGGTTACCTGAAGGATAAGTCTTATTTCCAGATTACGCTGGCCGAAACTTCTGAGTTGGTGGCTTCCGCTCCGCAGTTAGCTGATTTCGATAAGCTGTTTGTGACCGGTTGCGAAGACCTGGATGAAGTGATCCTGGTGAGACGCTATTCATTAGATGCGACCAACGGCTGGGGAGACTGGTATAATCAGTCTATCGGCGGTTACTGCGTAACGACTCCGGTGAAAGCGCTGGCAGATGCTTTCGAATATGTAGGAGAGAGAAACGAGGCACGGCCTTATCTGAACAAGGATCCCCGTTTCTATGAGACGATCTATGCTCCGGGAATGGAATTGCGTGGCAAGTACTTCAATACGATCCCGAATAATGTGGTTGAAAAAGACGGCAAGACTTATTTTGACCCCAGCAAGGATTACGGTGCTTTGCAAGATAAAGAGGTCAGTGTCGGCGATGTATTGGCTGAAGGCGGTGGCGGTGAATGGAACAAGACTCCGACCGGACTTGCCTGGAAAAAATACTATCAGGAACCTGAAACCTGGACGACCTACAATTCGTTTATTATCTTCCGTTATGCAGAGGCCTATCTGTTGAGAGCCGAAGCCCTGGTTGAAACCGGCGGCAGCGCGGACGAAGCAAAAGCGATGGTCAAAGTGGTACGCGACAGAGCAGGCAACACCAACGATATCGACAAGATGGTTGCCGAACGCTATAACGGCAATCTGTTAGACCTGATCCGCAACGAAAGACGTGTCGAACTGGCACAGGAAGGCCTTCGTTTCGCCGATATCCGTCGTTGGAATATCCTGCTGGATGTAATGAACAAGCCGATCGAAGGTGTTGAATACCGCGATTTCTCAAGCGGCACACCTAAACATACGGTCCTGATTCCGGCAGAACGGGATGCCTATACCGCAAGAGATTTCTGGTGGCCGATACCACAAGCCGAGATAGACTTGAACCCGGATCTCATTCAGCAGAATGACGGTTGGAAATAGTCGGCGGTTCTGAATCATAGAGAGCGAGCGCATCAGGACTATCTGAAGATATTCTGATGCGCTCTTTTTGTAGTAACGTAACTAAATGTGGAAGAATGAAATTATCCTATTTATCTGTAATCCTGGCTTTCGGCTGTGCTTGCAGCCAGGACGGACAGGAGTTCCCTGACATCACGGATGCTGCCCGCAGTACGTTTTGCGTGACCTCCGACGATACGACATTGGTAAATATCTTCGATTGGGCTGTCGGAAGTTCCAACCGGTATGTCGGCAGTGATTCCGATCCCGTCGGTCCCTGGTATGAGGCGGCTTTGCCCAACCGCGAGGCTTTCTGTATGCGGGATGTGTCTCATCAATGCATTGGCGAGGAGCTGAACGGGCACGGCAGGCAGAATGCCAATATGATGGGCCGGTTTGTCGAGAATATTTCTGAGTCGAAAGACTATTGCTCATATTGGGAAATAGACAAGAATAACCTCCCGGCTAAAGCGGACTATGTTTCCGACCAGGATTTCTGGTATAACCTGAATGCCAACTTCGATGTCCTGAACGCCTGCTACCGGCTGTATCTCTGGACAGGGAATGAAATGTATATCGATGATCCCCGCTTTGAAGCGTTTTTCCGCCTGTCGGCAAATGAATATGTGGACAGGTGGCAGTTGCAGGCGGACAAGATCATGCAGCGTCCGGGAGTCATGCATGAAGACGACTCGCGTGTCGACCCGAAGTTTAAATCTTTCCGGGGACTTCCTTCGTATGAAGAATCGGTCCGCGGGCTGACGGTGACCGGCGATTTGATCGCAACCATTTATCGGGGGCTGAAATCCTATGCACAGATTCAGCAACTGAGAGGAAACACCGATGCCGCCCGGCAATATGCCGCAAAAGCGGAAGAGTATGCCCGGTTGTACAATCAGGGCTGGTGGAACGAAGAGACACAGAATTATTATGCCTATAAGTTAGAAGGCGAAAACCTGAAGGAAGGCGGATGCAATGTCTTCCCCCTCTGGTTCGGCATTATCGATCGGCCGGAACGGGTGAACCGCCTGCTTTCCCTTATGGCCGAGAAGGAAACGAATGTGGAAAGCATGTCCTATTACCCGGCCCTTTTCTACCGGAACGGACGCAGTGAGGCGGGGTATCGTTATCTGAACGAATTGTTCGCGAACGAGCGCCGGGATTATCCGGAGGTCGCCAGCGGCGTGATCGAAGGGATCGTCTGCGGTCTTGCCGGGGTCGAAGCGGATGCGACTACCCGCACGGTTACGACACTTCCTCGTTTTACGGCTGCCACCCGTTGGATTTCAGTTGAAAATATTCCCGTATTCTCCGGGAAAATATCTATCTTGCACCAGTCGGACAGCAAGAGTGTCTTTATGAACAAGTCCGGCAAGGAACTGACCTGGAGGGCGATGTTCCCCGGCAATGCACCGGCGATTAACGATATGCAGGCGGAGCACACGACCGATGTTTCCGGCAATCAGTATAGCTTTGTCGACATCGTCTGTCCGCCGGGAAAAGCTGTGACTGCCGAAGTACGAATGAAATAATACATTTATATATCATGAAAATTACAACTAAACTGACTGCCGTGTTCCTGATAGCCGGCCTGTGTACGGCCTGCTCGAAACAACTGCCGGCGGATACGCGTGACCGGCTTTGTCTGGCAGGCAACTGGGGTTTGCAACTCGATACTGCCGGGACCGGTATTACGCCGGACTTGCTGGCAATGTCCTGTACCGACTCCCTTCTCCTTCCCGGTACGACCGACAGGGGGAAAAAGGGAACCTACAATACGGATATGACCCAGACAACCGCCCTGTCCCGTGAATATATCTTTGAAGGAAAGGCGTTGTACACGAAGACTGTCGATATTCCCGAAAGCTGGGCCGGAACTTCCGTCCGCCTGATAATGGAACGGACGAAACCCACGACCCTCTGGATCGACGGAAAAGAGGTAGGGACGAACGACGATATCTCCACCGCCCAGCAATATGACCTTTCGGCCTTCCTCTCGCCCGGCACCCATACGATCGCTATTGCGGTCGACAACGGGAAGCGGGCCGTCCCGGAGAAAGTCTACGGTTCCTCGCACGCCTATTCCGGTTCCACGCAGACCAACTGGAACGGGATTATCGGCGACTTCTACCTCGAAAGCGCCCCTCTGTGCGGGATAGAAGACATACAGCTTTATCCCGACGTGGCGAAAAAGTCTGTGACGGCGAAAGTAACCCTTCGCAATCCCGACAAAGGTGCCGGAAAAGGAACCTTGTCTTTCTATGCCGAAGCCTGGAACACGGACAAACAACATAAGACACCCGTCCAGACTGTCGAAGTGGATTGGACGAAACCGGAACAGGATTTCGAACTTTCCTTAGGCGACCGTGCCCTGGTATGGAGCGAGTTCACGCCGGCTCTCTACCGCCTGTCGGTCTCGCTAAGTGCAGGCCAATACACCGATACGAAGCAGGTCACTTTCGGCTTGCGCGATTTCAGGGTGAAAGGCCGGCAGTTTACGATAAATGACAAGGTGACCTTCCTGCGCGGAAAGCACGATGCCTGTGTCTTCCCGCTGATTGCCCATACGGCAATGGATGTGGAAACCTGGCGCCATTATTTCCAGGTGGCCAAGCAGTATGGCATCAATCATTACCGTTTCCATTCCTGGTGTCCGCCCGAAGCCTGCTTCGAGGCTGCCGACATCGAAGGCGTTTACCTGCAACCGGAACTCCCTGTCTGGGGGAATATAGATAGTAAGGATAAGGAACTGTGCGACTACCTACTGAAAGAGGGGCGGAACCTGCATCAGGCATACAGTAACCATGCCTCTTTCGTCATGTTCGCGTTAGGCAATGAAATGTCGGGCGAAGAAGGGCTTGCCATGCTGATAAAAACCTTCAAGCGCGAGGACAACCGCCATATCTATGCATCCGGATCGAACAATTACCTCGGCTTCAAGGGCAAACAGGAGGATGAAGACTATTTCACCACCTGCCGTGTCGGACGGGAAGAAAAAGGGCAGTTCAATACGCATGCCCGCGCCTCTTTCTCCTTTGCCGATGCCTACGATGGCGGTTATCTGAACCATACATATCCGAACTCGGAGATGAATTTCTCGTCGGCCACGGCTTTGTGCGATATTCCGATTATCAGCCACGAGACAGGGCAGTTCCAGGTCTATCCGAACTACGACGAGATAAAGAAATACACCGGCGTGCTGAAACCCCGCAACTTCGAGGTCTTTAAGAAACGTCTCGAAGAAGCCGGAATGCTCAGCCAGGCGCACGACTTTATGATGGCTTCCGGCAAATGGTCGGCGTTGCTTTACCGGGCAGATATCGAAATGAACCTCCGTACGCCGGAGTGGGGCGGCTTCCAGTTGCTCGACTTGCAGGATTATCCGGGGCAAGGCTCTGCCTACGTCGGCATATTGGATGCCTTTATGGAGAGTAAAGGGCTGATTACCCCCGAAGAATGGCGGCAGTTCTGTTCGGAAGTGGTTCCGCTGTTCTGCACCGAAAAGTTCTGCTGGACGAACGACGAAACATTGACGGGCGATGTGGAGATCGCCAACTATTCGGAGAATGACCTGAGCGGTAAGCAACTCTCTTGGACCCTGACCGACAGCAAACAGCAGGTGCTCGATGAGGGCGTCCTTCCTTTGCAAGTCAAACAGGGTGAGTTGGCAAAAGCCGGATCGTTGAAACCCGCGATTTCTTCCATCCGGAAAGCTGAAAAGGTCAATCTTACTTTATCGATAGACGGAACTCCTTACCGGAACAGTTACTCCCTGTGGATTTATCCGGCTCATAACGAAGCGCAACCGGCTGAGGACATTCGTGTGACCGACGATCTGAACGCTCAGTTGAAGTACCTGACAGAAGGAGGCAAAGTGCTTTGGTTCCCTTCGAAAGACAAGCATAAAGACCAGACGGTCGGCGGCCTTTTCCAGACGGATTACTGGAATTACCGCATGTTCCGGAGTGTCTGTGAAAACCTGAACCGCCCGGTTTCTCCCGGAACGTTGGGCATCCTGACTGACCCGGATCATCCGGCGTTGGCCGACTTCCCGACCGAGTTCCATACCAATTGGCAGTGGTTCCCGATTATCAAGCAGAGCTATCCGATGATTCTGGACCGCCTCTCCGAAGACTATCGTCCGATTGTCCAGGTGATCGACAACATAGAACGCAACCACAAATTAGGTCTGTTGTTCGAGTTCAAGGTCGGCGAAGGCAAACTGCTGGTCTGCATGTCCGATCTCAAAGCCGTGCAGGATAAGCCGGAGGCCCGTCAGTTCTATCGCAGCATCCTGGAATATATGGCATCGCCGGCCTTTGCCCCGTCCTATTCTCTCTCGACAAAGGACTTGCAAGACCTGTTCACTGCCAAAGTACAGGTGGGCGAGATGAAGAAGTTGCTTAATATATCGTCGTATAAATAGAGGTCGATATCTAATAAGAGTGTGTGTCAAAAGTAAGTTCTAACGCTTTAGCGTGTCATTGCGGGCTTGCCCCGCAACCTTATCCTAAATTGATTTACAATGATTAGG
>URZO01000030.1 GCA_900552465.1 uncultured Parabacteroides sp.
CACACCCCTTATCCCCTCTCAAGAGGGGAAACAGATACTCCCGGCGCTATAACCACAAATATGAAATACCCCGCTAAATCTTCATTTATTACAAAAAATATTGCAAAATGCAATATTATACCTATCTTTGGGGGAAGTTGTTGTCCTTTATCTAAAATAGCTATTTATGGAAACAAAAACTTTCATAATCCTGTCGTTCCTCTCCACCGGGATGCTGCATGCGCAACAAAACGATGTACCCCCTGAAGCTCAGAGCGGATTAGTGAATCACTACTTTTCAGTCGCTCAGGAACACGCTCTTATTTACAATGGGAAGGAATATTCCCGCTATGAAAGACAAACCACCAACCATCCGTATCTGACAGACAATGAATTCAGGGAGGGAGAAGTTTGCTATAAAGGCACTGTCTATCCCGGCATACAAATGAAACTGGATTTATTTAGGGATGAACTGGTCGTACAATCTCCGAACACACTCTACCCTGTCGTAGCCGAGAAAACACGAATCGATTATATAATATTGAACGGTTACCGCATTATTAACCCTTCGGCAAGGAACTGGCAAAAACAGATCGGCAACGAATACATTCTGTTATTGCACGACAACCGGTATCCTGTTATCAAAAAACACGTTATCACGTATGAAGAAAAAATAGACGGGCTCTCTGTCGAGGCTTCTTTCCGGATACGGGAACGCTACTACGTGGTCAAAGAAAACATCTGTTATCCGGTCAAGAGTAAAGGGACGCTGCTTAAGCTCTTCCCTGACAAAAAGAAAGAACTGGGACGGTACGCACGGGAACAGAAACTCAATTTCAGAAAGAACCCGGAGCAGGCATTTGTCACGATTGTCAAACAATATGAAGCATTAAGCAGATGAAAACAAGACGATTCGGTTATATCATGATCACGTTGATCATCTGTTGCCTTCCGGCATTCTCCCAGCAGAAAGTCAGTATTCATGCCGAAAAGCAACCGGCAACGGAAGTGTTCCGCCAGATAGCGAAGCAGAGCGGACTAACGATTTATTACAATCCGGCTGATGTCGATTCACTAATTGTCACGCTCGAATGCGCCGATATGCAAGCCGGGGAAGCCTTGCAGAAAGCAGTAGAGAGCAACCAGTTACAGGTGTTTACTTTCGCCAACAAATATCTGTTCGTCCTGAAAGACAAGAAACTGATCACCTCCCTGCCCGACGACTTTTTTGAATGCGCCGTACAGGATGGAGAGCAATCCAACTTTGCAGAAATCCTGAACAAGCAGAAAGAGCAAAAAGCCACTTCCGAAAACAAAGTGTACACCATCGGAGATGCTTCGACGGCCGGTTCGGGTAAGATCAAACTAAGCGGGCACATGACTGATTTCCGCACCGGCGAACCGGTGGTCGGGGCTGTCGTGTATATCGAGAACCCGACTATCGCCGCTACGACAGACGGTTTCGGTTTTTACACATTGCTTCTTCCGGCAGGACGCCACAACCTGCAAATCAAAGGAATGGGATTGAAAGACACCCAACGGCAAATCATGCTCCATTCGGACGGGCAGCTCGACATCGAACTGGAAGAGCAGGTCTATTCACTGAAAGAGGTGACCATCACATCCGACAGGGTGGCGAATGTACGTAGCAATACGTTAGGTGTGGAGCGCGTCAACCTCAAAGAGATAAAAAACATCCCGACCGTATTCGGAGAAAAAGATGTGATACGGGTTGTCATGATGTTGCCGGGTGTAAAAGCGGTTGGCGAAGCATCCAGCGGCTTCAATGTGCGTGGAGGCTCGACCGACCAGAACCTGATCCTGTTTAATGACGGGACGATCTATAATCCGACCCATCTGTTCGGACTCTTCTCCGCTTTCAACGCCGATCTGGTAAAAGACATCGAACTTTACAAAAGCAGCATCCCTGCCAAATACGGAGGACGCATCTCTTCGGTCTTGGAAATCAACGGACGGGAAGGGAACAAAAAGAAATTCAGCGGTTCGGCAAGTATCGGGCTGCTGACCAGCCGGCTCACGCTGGAAGGCCCGATCGGGAAAAAGACCTCATTCATCCTGGGAGGCAGAACCACTTATTCGGACTGGCTGCTGAACCTGCTGCCCGAAAAGAGCGGTTACAAAGACGGGAAAGCCGGATTCTACGACATGAACCTGATCATCGACCATAAATTTTCGGACAAGGATAATCTGTATGCCAGCGGATATTACAGCCACGACCATTTCTACTTCGACTCGAACGAGCGGTATAATTATACCAATGCCAACGGCTCTCTGAAGTGGCGGCATATATTCCCGAACCGGATGACCGGGACATTTACCGGCGGCTACGACCATTATGACTACCTGACAAAAACGGAAGAGAATCCGGCGGAAGCCTACAAACTCCGTTTCGGTATCGACCAGGTTTTCGGAAAATTGGATTTCACCCATTACCTGAGTGAAAAACATACGCTCGATTTCGGGGGCGGGACAACCTACTACCGGTTGAATCCGGGAGAACATCTGCCCAACCACCCGGAATCGTTAATCGCTCCGGACCGTCTACAGAAAGAGCAGGCGATGGAAACTTATCTTTATCTGGCAGACAGGTGGGAAATAAACGACCGCCTCTCGGTAAATGCCGGTATCCGGTACATGATGTTTAACGCTATGGGGCCCCGCACCTACTCGCTATACGATCCAACCCTGTTGCCAAGTGAAGGGACGGAAACAGAGACGAAAACGACAAACGGATTCCACGCTTTCAAGACCTACCAGGCCCCGGAATTCAGATTATCCGCCCGTTATGCTTTCGATGGGGACTTCTCTGTCAAGGCCGGATTCAACACCTTGCAGCAAAATATACACAAGCTCTCGAACACCACCATCATGTCTCCGACAGACACCTGGAAACTGAGCGATGCCAACATCAAACCCCAAAAAGGGATGCAGGTGGCAGCCGGGATCTATAAAAACTTTATGGGAAACAGTATAGAGACTTCGATCGAGGGATACTACAAAACGATGAAAAACTATCTGGACTACCGGAGCGGCGCACAACTGACGATGAACCACCATATCGAAACAGATGTGATCAGCACACAAGGTAAAGCCTACGGAGTGGAACTGATGGTGAAAAAGACACAAGGCAAACTGAACGGGTGGGTCAGCTATTCCTACTCGCGCACACAATTACGGCAGCATGATGCCCGCATCACCAACCCGATCAACGACGGGAACTGGTATCCGGCAGATTACGACAAACCGCATGAAGTGAAGTTTGCCGGAAACTATAAATTCACACAGCGGTATAGTTTCTCCCTGAACTGCGATTACAGCACGGGACGGCCGGTCACGTTGCCGGTTTCCAAGTTCAATTATGCAGGCGGCGAGTTTGTTTATTATTCAGGCCGCAACCAGTACCGGATTCCGGATTTCTTCCGGATGGACGTTGCTTTCAACATCGAGCCCAGCCACAAGCTGACCTTATTGACACATAGTACCTTTTCAATCGGCGTCTATAACGTGACCGGAAGAAAGAATGCTTATTCGGTCTATTACATATCCGAAGACGGAAAGCTGCAAGGCTACAAGATGGCGATATTCGGGGCGCCTATCCCCTATTTATCTTACAATATAAAGTTCTGAACCATGAAGAAGCTATATATATACCGGTATATCATTATGTGTTGCACAGCCATCGGGCTGGCGACCGGATGCATCACTCCCTACGAACCGGAAGTCGATTGGATCAATGACATGTTAGTCGTGGAAGGTTCGATCATCGCGCCATACGGCACGACCATCACGATAAGCCGGGCGAATGAGGGATCAAGCAGTTTTTACGACCCCAACAAAACAACGGCAACAGTAACACTCATCACCGATGAAGGGACAGTTGTAGCAACCGCTAAAAAAGCAGGAAGCACCTATACGATAACCGACTCCATCTCATTCCAACCCGGAAAGAAGTATGCGATTCATTTCCAATTGGATGGCAAGGAATATCAATCCGAATTCGTAGAACCGCAGATAACACCGGAGATAGACAAAGTCGATTACCGATACGAAAAACTTCAGCAGATAGACATTCGAGTATCAACCCACAATGATACTCCGAATGCGGCGCGTTATTATCGCTGGACGTATGAAGAGGATTGGGAAATACGGTCGGAATACTTCGCTTCTTATATATGGGATCGGGAAACGATAGAGCGTGTCACTCCTGACAGCCCCAAAAACACCTTTTATTGCTGGAAACACAATCCATCCATCAACTTCATATTAGGAGCGACAGATCGCTTGAACGAAAATCGTATCATAGACCACAAGCTAATCACAATCCCCCGATATGATGACAGGTTTTCATATATTTACAGTGTGTTAGTCCACCAATATGCATTGGACAGAAAGGCTTTTGAATATTTCCAGAATATACAGAAGCAAATTGAGGACATGGGTGGGTTATTCGCACCGCAACCAACGGAAATAAAGGGGAACATCACCTGCCTCACTCATCCGGAAGAGATCGTTATCGGATATATCAATGCCTGTACGGAAACAACCTGCCGTTTATATATCAACACGTATGAATTTGCAGAAATGGGGGACGTTTATGATTGCAGGGAGACTCAAAATTTCTTATTAGATGACTTAGACAAGGCATACGGAGGAGGCCTTGCCGTTTTAGACATCATTGATGAGCGATTTCAACTTTACAAATGTATCAACCGACGTTGTGTCGATTGTACTGCCCGCGGGGGTACTAAAAACAAACCGGACTTTTGGCCGAATGATCACCAATAAAAATTGTATGGTATGAAAACAACTATATTTATCAGACAACTATGTATGCTTATCCTTTTCCTGTCGGCAGGGACAAGCCCCTGTTTCGCGGTATTCCAGGAACGAGTATATGTCCAAACCGACAAGCAGTTCTATATGGCGGGAGAACTACTCTGGCTGAAACTATATACCACAAATGCAGACGGGAAACTGAGTTCTTTCAGTAAAGTCGGATATGCGGAACTGTTGAACGACTCCATACCGGAAGTACAGATCCGGTTAGATCTGGTAAATGGGAGCGGAAATGGCTGGATGGAACTGCCGGTTACATTACCGACAGGTTACTATCGGTTAGTTGCTTACACCCGATATATGCAGAACGAAGGAGAAAAGGTATTCTTTGAGAAAAGGATCACAATCGTAAATCCGTTTCTACCACAGGAGATCCGTACGCAAGCGGAAACTCTCCCTTTGACATTCCCTAAAACGGCAAATCCGGATCCCGCCATAACCGTATCAACAGACAAAGACACGTATCATCCACGAAGCAAAGGAGTCATCCATATCCAGGGATTACCGGCTGATTCGATAACTCTTTCAGTATCCGTAGCAGGAACGGACCCGGTACAGACAGAGGCTTCCTCTATCCGGAAATGGAAAGAAACTCTTTCAAGCAATAGCTCACCGGATTTTACACCGGATATTCTACCTGAATATGAAGGACCTATTTATGAAGGACAAGTGATCGACCGGAGTAACAATCAACCGGCTACCGAATACGGACTCACCGGATTGCTCTCTTTTCCGGGAAAAGACATCCGGCTTTTCAGCGGACAGACCGACAAAAGCGGACACATCACATTCTATACGGGTGCGACGCACGGAAAAAAAGAAGTGGCGACAGTTGCCTTGAACACATCCGATAAATCATACCGGATCGACTTGCAATCTCCATTCCCGGAACATATGGCCAAGCCGCAGCCTGCGCTGTATCTCGACTCCACATGGCACCGGTATTTGTCGGAACGCAGCTTAGGAGTACA
Organism: uncultured Parabacteroides sp.; assembly: GCA_900552465.1. Classification (GTDB taxonomy): domain Bacteria; phylum Bacteroidota; class Bacteroidia; order Bacteroidales; family Tannerellaceae; genus Parabacteroides. Next base: position 5,808 of record URZO01000030.1, read on the forward strand.
AGTTATGCAGGTCTATACCGGCGATTCAATCAACCGGATAGAAGGTGCCGAACCGAACATTTTTTCAAAGCCCTATAAATCCTATATTCTGGATGAATATACACGTTTCCCCTTTATTGAAGAGATTCTGACGGAATTCATCCCAATAGCCAGAATCAACAAGAAAGGTGGAAAACGAACGTTTTCCGTCCTGACGGAGCAGATGGATAAATTCTCGACACAGACACTCGTCCTGTTCGACAACATTCCGGTTACGGACCAGGAACAGGTCTGCAATTGTAATCCGTTACTGCTGAAAAGTATAGATGTATATCTGGGAAATTACATTTTCGGCGGACAAAGGTTCGACGGAATCCTGTCTTTCTCGACCTATAAAGGAGATTACCAAGGTATTAAACTGGATCCGGGTACCCAATTGTTTGACAAGGAATGCACACAGCCCACCCGCTATTTTTATGCGCCAAAGTATGAAGGTGATGTGTCAGAACGTTCCGGTTTACCGGATTTCCGGCATACTTTACTATGGGCTCCAAGCCTGCAATCCAATGGTTTAAAAGAGATTACGATCCCATTCTATACCTCCGATTTACCAGGAGAATACACGATTACGGTTGAAGGAATCGGGAAAGACGGGAAAGTCATACATGTGACCAACGCAATTAATATAACAAATTAATCCATAACAATATTGTACATCTTACAATATTTTGTAACTTTGGGCAGTATCTCAATTCATTTAATTGTTAATTATTATTATCATGAAGAACAGAAAATTAAGAATGGGTATGGTTGGCGGAGGTAGTGATGCCTTTATCGGAGCAATCCACCGCCGGGCAGCCTTTATGGACAACCAGATTGAATTAGTTTGCGGATGCTTCAGCGTGGACCCTGAAATATCCAAAAGTTCCGGTTTATCTTATTTCTTGCCGGAAGACCGTATTTACAGTACTTACCAGGAAATGTTCGAACATGAAATGACCTTGCCGGAAGACGAACGGATGGATTTTGTAACCATCGTGACTCCTAACCGCTGGCATTTCGAACCGGCCATGATGGCACTTGAAAGAGGATTTCATGTCGTAGTAGATAAACCGATGACATTCTCGTTGGAAGAGGCTAAACTCCTGCAGAAAAAAGTGGAAGAAACAGGGCTTGTTCTGGCTCTGACGCATGTATATTCGGCCTATCCTGCCGTAAAAGAAGCAAAAGCCCGTATCGCAAACGGCGAATTCGGAAAACTGCGCCGTGTATATGTAGAATATACACAAGGATGGTTGGCTGAACGTATTGAGCTGCAAGGTGGTAATAACGCTGGATGGCGTACAGACCCGAAACGCTCCGGTAAGGCTGGTTGCGTAGGCGATATCGGAACACATGCCTGGCATCTGAGTGAATATATCACCGGACTGAAAGTACAGGAATTGTGCGCTGATCTGAAGGCATTCGTTCCCGGACGTCCGATCGATGACGACGGTGCTGCATTCCTCCGTTATGAGAATGATGTAACAGGTGTTCTGACTGCAACCCAGATCGGAACAGGCGAAGCCAACAACATACGCATCCGTGTATACGGAGAAAAAGGCGGACTCGAATGGCGGCAGATGGAGCCGAACACGTTGACTTTGAAATGGGGCAACCGTCCGGCAGAAGTTCTGAACATTGGTAATAACGGCTATCTGAGTGAACAGGCTTTGTGGAATACCCGAACCCCGGCCGGACACCCGGAAGGCTTTATCGAAGCATTCGCTAATATCTATCGTAACTTCTCACTTACTGTAAGAGCAATTAAGAACGGCGAAACACCAAGTGGTGACTGCCTGGACTTCCCGACTGTCTACGATGGCGTAAGAGGTATGCAATTCATTGAAACAATGGTTGAAGCCGGATATAACGATAATGTAAAATGGCAAAAATGGATTGATTAAATCCTAAAAACCGTAATAAATAACATCTTATGAAACTAAACGTACTTGCAGCATGCTGTCTGTCCCTTCTCGGGACAGCAGCTTTCGCTCAAAAAAATGAGTGGAGAGACCCCAACGTGAATGAAATCAACAGGGCCCCTATGCACACAAACTATTTCGCGTACAAAAACGAGAACAGTGCTTTAAAAGGATGCAAAGAATCCTCCGAGAATTTCATGACCCTGAACGGGAACTGGAAATTTTTCTGGGTGAAAAACGCAGATATGCGTCCGACGGATTTCTATCAGGTAAATTTCAACGACAAGGGTTGGTCTGACATGAAAGTTCCCGGCTTATGGGAGTTGAACGGTTTTGGCGATCCGATCTATGTAAACGTCGGTTATCCCTGGAGAAGCCAGTTCAAAAACAATCCTCCTGAAGTACCGACCGAAAACAATCATGTAGGATCGTACCGGAAAGAGATCACCGTTCCGGCTGATTGGAAAGGAAAAGAGATTTTCGCCCATTTCGGCTCCGTAACATCCAATATGTACCTGTGGGTAAACGGACAATTCGTGGGTTACAGCGAAGACAGTAAGTTAGAAGCTGAATTTAACCTGACAAAGTATCTGAAACCTGGGAAAAATCTGATCGCATTCCAGGTATTCCGCTGGTGTGACGGCACTTACCTGGAAGACCAGGATTTCCTGCGCCTCTCCGGTGTCGGACGTGACTGCTATATGTATGCCCGTAATCCGAAACACATCCAGGATATCCGCGTAACTCCGGATCTGGATGCACAGTACAAAGATGCGACTTTGAATGTATCGCTTAACCTGAAAGGTAGCGGCACAGTCGATCTGAAGTTGTTGGATAAAACGGGAAAAGAAGTTGCAACTTCATCAGTAAAAGGTTCCGGCAAAATTTCAACAGACATGGCTGTCAGCAATCCTGAAAAATGGTCGGCAGAAACTCCGGTTCTCTATACCTTGACGGCAACTCTGAAAGACGGTAACAACACGGAAGTAATCCCTATTAAGGTAGGTTTCCGTAAGATCGAACTGAAAAACTCACAGATATTAGTGAACGGACAACCGGTATTGTTCAAAGGTGCCGACCGTCACGAGATGGATCCGGATGGTGGATATGTTGTTTCACCGGAACGTATGATCCAGGATATCAAAGTAATGAAGGAATATAATATCAATGCGGTACGTACCTGCCACTATCCGGACAACAACTTGTGGTATGACCTTTGCGACCAATATGGTATCTACCTGGTTGCCGAAGCGAATGTCGAATCGCACGGTATGGGATATGGCGACAAGACGCTGGCTAAAAATCCGTTGTATGCAAAAGCACATCTGGAACGCAATCAACGCAATGTGCAACGCGGATATAACCATCCGTCTATCATTTTCTGGTCATTAGGCAATGAAGCCGGTATGGGTCCTAACTTCGAGGCTTGTTATACCTGGATCAAGAATGAAGACAAAACGCGTGCCGTACAATATGAACAAGCGCGAACAAGCGAATTCACAGACATCTATTGCCCGATGTACCTGAACTACGAGAGAAGTGAAGAATATAGCAAAGGCAACATAGACAAACCGCTTATCCAGTGTGAATATGCACACGCAATGGGTAACTCGGAAGGCGGATTCAAAGAATATTGGGATCTGATTCGTAAATATCCGAAATATCAGGGTGGCTTTATCTGGGACTTTGTCGACCAGTCATTACGCTGGAAAACAAAAGACGGCGTTCCTTTCTATGCCTATGGTGGCGACTGGAACCGTTATGATGCTTCCGACAATAACTTTATGGATAATGGTCTGATCAGTCCGGATCGCAAGCCGAACCCACACATGTATGAAGTCGGCCATATTTATCAGTCTATCTGGGCAACACCTTCCGACTTGGCTAACGGTGTCATCAACGTTTACAATGAAAACTTCTTCCGTGACCTGAGCGGTTATTATGCAGAATGGGAATTGCTGGCAAACGGAGAGGTCGTTCAGACAGGCATGATCAAAGATCTGGAAGTTGCTCCGCAACAGACTAAGTCCGTTAAACTGAATTACAGCACAGAAGGTATCTGTAAATGCAAAGAACTGTTGTTGAATGTTGCATTTAAACTGAAAAAAGCGGAAACATTGCTTCCTGCCGGTTACACGGTTGCCAAGAACCAGATGGCGATCCGTCCGTACGAAGCTCCGAAGCTGGATCTGCAGAACAAACAGCAAGTAAACGTAGCTACAGTTGTTCCGACTATCAAGGACAACGATGTCAATTACCTGATTGTCGAAGGTGAAAACTTCCGGATGGATTTCAACAGACATGACGGATTCCTGTGCAGATACGATGTTAACGGTATGCCTATGCTGAAAGAAGACGGTAAGCTGACTCCGAACTTCTGGCGCGCTCCGACGGATAACGATATGGGTGCCAACCTGCAAAATAAATATGCAGCATGGAAAGAACCGGGGCTGAAACTGACATCTTTGACAAACAAGACTGAAAACGGCATGGTGACTGTCAGTGCAGAATACACGATGGATGCTGTAAAAGCGAAATTGTATCTGACATATACAATTAATAATGAAGGCGCAGTCAAAGTTACACAGAAGATGGTAGCCGACAAATCGGCTGAAGTATCCGATATGTTCCGTTTCGGTATGCAAATGCAGATGCCGAAATGCCTGGATCAAATCAACTACTACGGAAGAGGTCCGGTTGAAAACTATTCCGACCGCAACAATGTAACTGACCTGGGGAACTACAAACAGACAGTAGACGAACAGTTCTATTCATATATCCGTCCACAGGAAACAGGAACAAAAACAGATATCCGTTGGTGGAAACAAATGAACAAGGGAGGTAACGGACTTATGTTTATCTCTGAAGCACCATTCTCTGCTTCTGCCTTGCACTATTCTATCGAATCACTGGATGATGGCGCAAAGAAAGAACAGAGACATTCCGAGCTCGTACCGCAGGTAGACTATACCAATATGTGCATTGACAAAGTACAGATGGGATTGGGATGTATTACCAGCTGGGGTACACTTCCTCTGGAACAGTATCGTATCCATTATGGAGATTATGAGTTCTCATTCATTATGAAACCGATCCAGTCAAATTTCTAAACATTTAATAAAAAGAGTACTTGTTTCCGTATTTCTTACGGGATTCAAAAGAACCGATATCCAAAGCGGGAGCAGGTACTCTTTTACAAAAATTGGTAAAAAAGTATAATCTCGGTGTATATTTCGTTAAATAGCTAACGCATGCTTTTATCTTATGTAGGAAATTATTACTTTTATTCCCGATTTTTAAATCTAATTCAAGACTAATAGTAAAATCGTTTACCATAAAAACAAATGGCTACTAACAACAATTTGAATCGTTATCCTTCCGGGAAAAAAGGGAGATTTTTCAAAGGAAAAACCTTTATTCTTTTGCTTGGACTACTTCTCGGTGCTGGCATTATGGTTGCCGTCTACAAGACATCCGTTTATTTCTCATCCGACGAATCGTGCATGATGTGCCATGTGCACCCCCATGCTGAAGACAGTTGGAAACTATCCAAACACGTAAATAACGGAAGTGGTGTTAAAACGCATTGCGTAGCTTGTCACCTTCCGCCCCAAAGTGATACGTGGAACCATTATACAGCCAAGGCTAAATTAGGGCTGAAAGACGTATGGTCCTATATGACAAAAGACAGTGCTGATTTCGACTGGAACACCAAGTCTGAACTGGAGCATGCCGTTAAATATATACCGAACGAATCTTGTAAGGAATGTCACCAGAATTTGTTTCCGGAAGGAATCAATCAGGATGGTATTACCGCACACCTTTATTATGATGAAAACGAAAAGAAACTGGATTTGCAATGCATCAGTTGTCACCTTGACGCAGGGCATTACAATCCGGATTATAAACATGGCAAATTAACAGGAATACCCGGTGCAAACACGACTGCGGCTGTAGATACCAGCTTGTATTTTAAGACAGCGACACCAGTTACCTCTTTTGCCGATTATACAGAACAAATCCCTGGAACTCCCGTTTCATTCAAGATGATTGCCCTTCCGGGTGGAACATTTAAAATGGGTAGTACCAATAAGGAAGCGTTCCATAAAGAAGATGAAGCACCTGTACGCAACGTGACAGTCAGCCCGTTCTTTATGGCAGAAGTCGAAGTTACATGGGATCAGTATTGGTCATTCTATGGACAGACCATGAGTGAAGGACGTACTCCTCCTGAAACAGTATATGCAAATAACAGCAATCCGGATGTTGATGCAATTTCCGGTCCGACTCCACCGTTCGGATTCCCGGATCAGGGTTGGGGTGGCGGCGATCGCCCGGCGATCACGATGACTCATTATGCAGCTGAAACATTCTGCCAATGGTTGTCCAAGAAAACAGGAAAGAAATACCGTCTGCCGACCGAGGCGGAATGGGAATATGCAGCCCGTGGAGGAACGGAAACTCCTTACTTCTTCACCGGTAATCCGAAAGATTTTTCAGACCAGGGATTCTGGCGTAAGTTCTTTGATGCAAAAACAGACAGCATCAGTTCTTATGTTATTTACGTAAAGAACAGTAAGAACAGAACGCAGGAGCCAGGTGAGGTAAAAGCCAATCCGTTCGGTTTGAAGAATATGTTGGGTAATGTAATGGAATATTGTGCTGATAAATACGATCCGCAGGCTTACAGCAAAGGAGGCGAAAGTGTAACAGACCCATTGGTTACAGAAGGTGAAGAATGGGTTGTACGCGGAGGTAACTATACTTCCGATGCAGCAGATGTCCGTTCTGCAGCCCGTGATTATACGAAGCATGATGCCTGGTTAAAAACAGACCCGCAACAACCGAAGAGTATCTGGTGGTATTCAGATATCCGCGGTATCGGTTTCCGTGTGGTTTGCGAACCGGACCCTGCAATTGGAGCTAAATAACAAATGTTTAATTGATACCTAAATTCACTATATCATGAAGAAAGAAAACAGTATTAGCAGAAGATCTTTTTTGAAGAGTACAGCTATGGCCGGTGCACTGGGTGCTATCGGTACAGGTAGTGCAAGTGTATTAACCTCATGTGCCGGCGGCAGTGGCGAAAGTGCAGCAGCCAACAAGCCGTTAAAACAGCCCGGTACATATTATATCCCTGAATTGCCGGACTTGGCAACAGACGGAAAAGAACTGAAAGCCGGTGTTATCGGTTGCGGTGGACGTGGATCCGGTGCTGCTGAAAACTTCCTGGAAGCAGCTAATGGCGTAACAATCGTAGCATTGGCTGATACTTTCAAGGAACGCGTAGACGAATTGGCTGACAAATTGAAAGCAAAAGGTTGTGACATTCCTGCCGACAAACGTTTTGTCGGTTTAGATGCTTACAAACAACTGATCGATAGCGGTGTTGACGTGGTTATCGTAGCAACTCCTCCTGTATTCCGCCCGGTTCATTTCCAATATGCTGTAGAAAAAGGGAAACATTGCTTCCTGGAAAAACCGATTTGCGTAGACCCGGTAGGCTATCGTACAATTATGGCTACTGCAAAACAGGCACAGGCTAAAAACCTGTGTGTCGTAACAGGAACACAGCGTCATCACCAACGTAGCTATGTAGAATCTTACAAGAAGATCATGGAAGGTGCTATCGGTGAAATTACCGGCGGTGTTGTTTATTGGAATCAGAATATGCTTTGGTTCCGCGAACGTCAGAAAGACTGGAACGATTGCGAATATATGATCAAAGACTGGGTAAACTGGAAATGGTTATCCGGAGACCATATTGTAGAACAGCATGTACATAACATTGACGTATTTACATGGTTCAGCGGTTTAAAACCGGTTAAGGCTGTCGGTTTCGGTTCTCGTCATCGTCGTATTACAGGTGACCAGTATGATAACTTCAGCATTGACTTCACCATGGAAAATGGTATCCACATGCACAGTATGTGTCGCCAGATCGACGGTTGTGTAAACAATGTCAGCGAATTTATTCAGGGAACAAAAGGTACTTGGTCTACAGCTAACGGTGAAACAGTAATCAAAGACAATGCCGGTAATGTTGTTTGGAAATATGATTCAGACGCTGAAAAAGCAAACACAAAGCAGCAGAATCCGTATGTACTGGAACACGTAAACTGGATCAATTGTATCCGTGGCGGTAAGAAGATTGAACAGGCTTCCGAAACAGCTGTAGCTAATATGGCTGCCATCATGGGACGTGAATCAGCATATTCAGGAGCAGAAACAACATGGGATGCCATGACTGCTTCACCTCTGGACTATACTCCGAAAGATTTGAATCTGGGTAAGATGGATATGAGTGGATTTACAGTTCCGGTTCCGGGCAAACCTCGTGAAGAAAAGAAGAAATAACATATGGCACTGAACAGAAGAAACTTTTTAAGAACAACTCTGGCAGGTGCGGCTGTTGCAGCCGGTAGTTCAGCCTTTGCTGCCTGTGGTGGCAAGGCTGCTCCGGCAGAAGGCTGTACTGCTGATAAAAAATCATGCCCCAACAACAAAGCCAAGTTAAATATATCCTTCCAGGAAGGCATTGCACCGGGTGAAAGCCTCAACGAAAAATTCGACCTCATGGAAAAATTGGGAGTTGTTGGTTTTGAACCGGGCGGACGTGGCTTGAAAGATCGTGTGAAGGAGATCAAGGATGCTTTAAACGGGCGCAACATCAAGGTGAGTGCGATCTGTGCCGGCTTTCAGGGTTTCATCCTCTCTACTGATCCGGCTATCCGCAAGCAGTGTATGGACACGATGAAGGAAATCATTGCTCCCGCCGGAGAACTGGGTTCTGTCGGTGTGATTATCGTTCCAGCATTCAATGGACAGAAACCGGTAATGGATCATACGCAGGAAACACGCGACTTCTTGTGCGAACAGTTCAACGAAATGGGGAACTTCGCTAAAGAACACGGTACTACGGTGATTTTTGAACCGCTGAACAGAAAAGAAGCCTTCTACCTTCGCCAGGTAGCTGATGCAGCATCTATCTGCCGCGATATCAACAATCCGGGCGTACGCTGTATGGGTGACTTCTGGCACATGACATGGGAAGAGACAAGCGACATGGGCGCTTTCCTTTCAGCCGGAGACTACCTGCAACACGTACATGTTGCCAGCCGTAAACGCCGCAGCATGCCGGGTGAAGACGGAGACGCAGACAACTATGTAAACGGCTTCAGAGGTTTGAAGATGTTAGGCTACGATAAATATGTAAGTTTCGAATGCGGATGCCAGGGTGACCGGAATGTTTTGGTTCCCGCCGCAGTTGAATTATTACGTAAACAATGGGAAGAAGCATAAAATATGCCATTAGTATATCCTAATATGCAAATGAGTGAGGTGGTGGAAGAGCATCCCTCACTCATTCCTGTTATTAACCGGTTTGGAATCCGCCTGGGATTGGGCGACAAATCGGTCAAAACGATTTGTGAAGAACATCAACTGGACACCGATTTCCTGTTGACAGTGATCAATACATTTCTCAATGAAGAATATTTTCCGGAGAAGAAGCTGCAAACGTTCCACACTTCGCAGATCATCGATTACCTGACAAAGACCAACCAATATTACCAGCGTTACCAGATCCCGAATATAGAAAGGCACCTCGGTTCATTCATCTCGATGAGTACACCGGGCAATAACACGCTTAACCTGATCGGGAAATTCTTCTCTTCTTTCAAGGAGGAACTGACGTCGCGCATAGAGAAAGACGAACAGGTCTGGTTCCCTTATTGCCTGTCATTAAGCGAGCGGTTGAAAGACTATCAGTCATCCGGACAAGTCGAAGCCCTTCATTTGGGTTCCGAACAACGGTTGGAAGATCCGATAGAGGCATTGCTGGCTGATTTGAAAAGCATCATGATCAAGCATCTGTCCGGCGATTATAATGAGAACCTGTGTTACGCCGTAATATTTGCCGTCAGCAGTTTGGAAAAAGACATCAAACAACACAACCGCATCCGTTACCGGATACTGACTCCTATGGTTTCTGCAATGGAAAAGCTGTGTATTTAACAAATTCAACCGGATGCACCGCAACAAACAAATAGCAATCATACTATCCGATACGCTGCAAAGTACCGGTCTGCAAAGTATGCTGACCGACTATTTTCCTCCGGTAGAAATCAGCCACTATCCTACATTTGAAGCTTTATCGACTTCCGGGAACGACACATTCGATTACTACTTTACAAATTCCACCCTCTTTGTCCTGAACGCAGATTTCTTCCTTCCCCGCCGCAGCAAGACAATGATCCTCATAGACGGAACAGAAGGCGAAGGCGGCCTGTCAACCACGAATCATATTACAATCAAAGCGTCGCAGGAGATTATCATCGAACAGCTGGAACAACTATTCGCAGGCGACAACAACAGCTATCCCGGCGAGAACAACAAAGATCTGTCTATCCGCGAAACGGATGTCCTCCAACTGATCGTCAAAGGCAGCACGAACAAGGAGATAGCCGACCGGCTGAACATCAGCCTTAACACCGTACTCACCCACCGCAAAAACATCACAACCAAACTCGGCATCAAGACAGTATCAGGACTCACCTTCTATGCCATCATGAACGGTATTATCTCGGGTGACGAGATAGAGCTTTAAAATTGAAAATTGAAAATCACTATATGTAGTGATTGATTCCTTTGAATCTTTCTTGTTCCTTTGTAATCGTAAAATACTAATAGTTTACTATAAATACGATGAATCAACGCTACTTGTATGTTCTTATTGCAGGCTCACTTATCGGTTTGCAGCCGTTAAAAGCCGAACGAGTAAATGTGAATGTAAATGCAAACGACACGATTAAGACCTACAATATCGGTGAGGTCGTTATCACCTCGTCGACAAAGGAAACGAATGACCTGCGGCTACTTCCCGGAGCCGTTTCCATCCTCTCGCCACAGGCAATAGCAGCACGCCAGATAGACGCCCTGAAGGACATCAGCGCATTTGTCCCCAACCTGTACATGCCGGATTACGGGTCAAAAATGACCTCAGCCATCTATATCCGCGGGATCGGGGCTCGAAGCAGCGGGCAATCCATCGGGCTTTATGTAGACAATGTCCCCTATCTGGATAAAAGCGCCTTCGACTTCGAGCTGAACGACATCCAGCGTATCGAAGTCCTCCGCGGTCCGCAGGGAACCCTTTACGGTCGTAATGCGATGGGAGGGATCGTCAACATCTACACCCTCTCGCCCTTCACCTACCAGGGGACGAAGATTTCCATGTCGATGGGTAACTACGGAGCGGCCAAAGCAAAGTTCTCGCAATACAGCAAGCTCGGCGAAAACGTCGGCATCTCGGTCAACGGCTATTATGACCGGAACGACGGCTTCTTCGTCAACGAATATGACAACAGCAAAGCAGACAAAGAGGAATCTGCCGGCGGCCGGTTCAAGCTGGACTGGCTTATCAGCGACCGGCTGAAGGCCCAATATACGTTCAACTACGATTATGTGACCCAAAAGGCTTTCCCTTACGGACAATACGATCCGGCAACCGGAGTCGTACAGCCGATCCGCATCAACGACCCGAGCTCCTACTGGCGCCGGACGCTCAACAACAGCCTGTATCTGGAATGGAAAGCGGACCGCTTCACCCTCTCCTCCACCACCGCCTACCAGTATCTGAAAGACGACATGAAGATGGACCAGGATTACACGGAACTCTCCATATTCACCCTCAACCAGAAACAAAAGCAATATGCATGGAGCGAAGAGCTGGCAATCAAATCGAACACAAAAAGCAATTACCAGTGGAGTTTCGGAGCATACGGCTTCTACAACAGCCTGAACACTGACGGCCCGGTCATCTTCAAAGAGGACGGGCTCAGCGGTATCCTGCAAAAAGCATTCGACGACATGCTGGCCAATAACCCGAGAGCGCCCAAGCTGACAGTCATGGGAGACGAGTTGAACCAAATCTACTTCCCCGGCAACTTCGACACCCCGACATACGGGTTCGCGGCTTTCCACCAGTCGACCTACAATAACCTGTTCGTAGAAGGGCTTTCCATTACGGCCGGCATCCGCTTAGATTACGAAAAGGCAAAGCTGACCTACCACTCGGCCGTCGACAGCATGAAGATCGGCGTACAAATGGGGCCGATGAACATGACGTTGCCCGTCAACACGGTGATGGACGGAAGCATCTCGCAGGATTTCCTCCAGGTGCTGCCGAAAGTATCGCTGCGCTACCAGTGCACACCCGGAACATTCACCTACGTCTCCGTTGCCAAAGGATACAAGACGGGAGGATACAACGTCCAGATGTTCGGCGACCTCGTCCAGGCGGAGGCACAATACGAGCTACAATCGAAATTCATGCCCGACGAAGCCAAAAAGCCGGGCGACGTGAAAGACGTCGCCTCCTACAAACCCGAACACAGCTGGAACTACGAAGCCGGCATCCGCAGCGAACTGGTCAAAAACCGGTTGAGCGCGGAACTGACATTATTCTATATGGACATCCGCGACATCCAGCTGACGAGTTTCGCCGAGAACGGTAGCGGCCGCCTGATCACCAACGGAGGTAAGGCGAACAGCTACGGCGTGGAGTTGAGTCTCCGGAGCCGGATCACGGACGGGCTGACGGCAGACCTCAACTACGGTTTCACGCGCGCCACCTTCCGCGATTACGTCTTCACCGACAAAGACGAGCACAGCCAGATCGTCGAAACCGACTGCAAGGACAACTACATTCCCTACACCCCGCGCCATACGGTCAGCTTAGGACTGCAATACACGAAACTGCTGCACAACAAGCCGGTCGACCAGTTCACCGCCTCCGCCCAATTCACCGGAGCCGGCAAGATCTTCTGGACGGAGAAGAACGACATCAGCCAGCCCTTCTACGGCCTGCTGAGCGCAAAAGTCGGTGTCCGCAAAGGGATCGTAAACCTGAACCTGTGGAGCAGGAACATCACCAATACAGATTATCAGGCATTCTATTTCGAGTCGTTCAACCGTTCGTTCATCCAGAAAGGCAAGCCCTTCCAGATCGGCGGCGAAATTGTGGTATCATTTTGATAATACATCCATATGAAACTATTCTATTACCTCCCGGCGTTCCTCCTCCTCGCCTCTACGGCAAAAGGAGAAGAGGTGGAGAAGGACACGTTGAAGATCCGCAATGTAGAATTGAGCGAGGTCGTCGTGCAATCATTCAAGCAGCAGCGCGACCTCCGGCTCGAACCCCTCTCGGCCACGGCCGTCACGGGCACAGCGATCCAGAACCGCAACATTACGGGCATCAAAGAGTTCAGCTCCTTCATCCCGAACCTCTTCATGCCGGACTACGGCTCGAAGCTGACCTCGCCGGTCTACATCCGCGGGATCGGGTCGAAGATCAACTCGCCGTCGGTCGGGCTATATGTGGACGGTATCCCCTATTTCGAGAAGTCGGCATTCGATTTCGACTTCAATGAGGTAGACAGGATCGAGGTTTTGCGCGGTCCGCAGGGGACGCTCTACGGGCGCAACACGATGGGCGGCATCATCAACGTCTACACCAAATCGCCGCTGAAATACGAGGGGACGAACCTCTGGCTCTCCAACGGCAACTACGGCTATCGCGATTATTCCCTCTCGCACTACCGGAAGATCGGGGATACATTCGGCTATGCCGTTTCGGGCAATTACACCAACAGCGACGGCTACTTCACCAACCTCTATACCGACAAGAAAGCGGACGACTCGAAAGCCGGTTCCGCCCGCATCCGCCTGGAATGGAAGCCCAATGAGCGGCTCTCGCTCGGGCTGATGAGCACGTTCGACCGCTCGAACCAGGGAGGCTATCCCTACGCCGTCTGCGACTCGGTGACGCACCGTCCGGGCGACGTAAACTATAACGATTACAGCTTCTACAAACGGACGCTCTCCACGACCGGCCTCTCGGCCGACTACCAGGGCACGGGCTACAGCATCAACAGCCGCACCGCCTTCCAATACCTCTCGGACCACCAGGGTATCGACCAGGATTTCTCGCCCCGGAGCATCTTTTTCGCCCGCCAGGACATGAAGCAAAGGATGGTCTCCGAAGAGATCAACATCAAATCGACCACCGCCGGCCGCTACAAATGGCTGTTCGGCGCCTTCGGATTCTGGCAGGGCATCGACAACACGGTGATCCTCGACTACCTGTCGAAAGATTATGCGACACGCAAACTCTACGACACGCCCACCTACGGCGTCGCCCTCTACCACCAGTCGACCGTAGACAACCTGCTGACGCGCGGCCTCTCGCTCACCTTCGGCATCCGCTACGACTACGAGCATGCCTCCAACGATTACCTTTTCTATAAGGAGGCCGACGGCGGCAGCGAGCAGATGGACGCTTTCGACAGCAAGCTCCGTTTCAGCCAGGTGACGCCGAAGATCGCCCTGCAATATATGTTCCCCTCCACCGGGATGCTCTATGTCACCGTGACGAAAGGCTACAAGACGGGCGGCTTCAACACCTCTTTCGACCGCGAGGAAGACCGCAGCTTCAAACCCGAAACCAGTTGGAACTACGAGTTGGGCGCCAAGCACCCGTTCCTCGACAACCGCCTCAACGCCGAGTTCTGCTTCTTCTGGATCGACTGGAAAAACCAGCAAATTTATCAGTATCTTGCCACCCAGACCGGGCAGTTCCTCCGCAACGCCGGACGCAGCGAAAGCAAAGGCATAGAGGTCAGCTTGCAGGGAAACCCGGTGAACGGGCTGATGGTGCAAGTCAACTACGGCTTCACGCACGCCACCTTCAAGGATTACAAAGACGAGCAGAAAGGCATCGACTATGCCGGTAATTTCCTCCCGATGGTCCCCCGCCACACGTTTGCCCTAAGCGCCGACTACACGATCCCGCATCCCTGTTCGCACATCGACCGCTTCACCGTCAGCGCGGGCTACACCGGGACAGGGCGCATCGAATGGAAGGAAGACAACAAAGCGTCGCAACCTTATTACGGACTGTTGAATGCGAAAGTATCTGCTACCAAAGATTTTATTACCTTTGCAATCTGGGCGAAAAATATTACCAATGCCGATTATGCGGCCTACTATTTTGAAAGCGCCGGCAACGGCCTGGCACAAAAAGGGCGGCCGTTCACGATCGGAGGCAATATCCAGCTGAGTTTTTAACCGGCGCGTGGCGCGCGAGCATGAAAACCGGAAGAAAACACGCCGGCGCGCCACGCACGAGCACGAAAACGGGGAAAAAGCCCCCGGCGCGTGACGCGCGAGCATAAAACCAGGAGAAAACTCATCGGCGCGTGGCGCGCGAGCAAGAAAACGAGAGAAAAGTTCCCGGCGCGCCGCACGCAAGCAAGAAAAAAGGGAAAAAGGCCCCGGCGCGCGGCGCGCGAGCGAGAAAACAGAAAAAAACAGGCCGGCATGCGGCATGCCGGCAAGATTTCCGGAGAAAACAAATAGATTATGATACAAAAGGATAAAACATACAACCTCGCGACCTTCTTCTGCCTCTATATCGCGCAGACGATCCCGATGAGTTTCTTCTCGACCGTCATCCCGGTGATGATGCGCCAGGAAAACTTTTCGCTATCGGCCATCGGGCTCCTGCAACTGATCAAGCTGCCCTGGATATTGAAATTCCTCTGGTCGCCGATGATCGACCGCCATGCCCTGACGACCGGAGATTACAAACGGTGGATTTTTTCCTCCGAACTGATCTACGCCGCGCTGATCTTTGCCGTCGCTTTCCTCGATTTCCACACAGACTTCTATACGATCGTGGCGCTGATCATCGTCTCCTTCATCGCCTCAGCGACACAGGATATTGCGACCGACGCGCTGGCCGTGCTTTCGTTCAGCAAACAGGACAAAAGCATGGTCAACAGCATGCAGTCGATGGGTAGCTTCGGCGGTTCGATGATCGGGGGCGGCGTCTTGCTGCTGCTTTTCAAACAGATCGGCTGGAACAGTCTTCTGCCTTGCCTGGCGCTGTTTGTCATCATCGCCCTCCTGCCGCTGTTTTTCAACAAAGGCATCCGGATCGAACCGAAAGACAGCCACGAGCGCGCCAAGAAAGCGGATGTGCTCTACTTCTTCGCCCGCCGGAGCATCTGGAAGCAGATCGGCTTCCTCTTCCTCTACTATTCAGGACTGATCGGGACGTTGGCGATGCTGAAACCCTGGCTCGTCGACCTGGGCTACGACATGAAGGAGATCGGGGTGATGAGCGGGGTGGCCGGAACGTTTGTCGGCTTCCTCTCCTCCTTTGCCGGAGGGATGATCGTACGCCGGATCGGACGGTTCCGGGCGCGCATCCTCTTCTCGGTGTTCGTGCTTGCAGCAACGCTCTATTTCCTCGGGCTTTCGTATGTGCACCCGACGACAGCGCTGCTCTACGGCGGGATCTTCCTCCTTTGGGGAAGCTACGGGATGGCGACAATCGTGGTCTACACCACCGCGATGGACTGCGTACGCCCCGGACGCGAAGGGACGGATTTCACGATCCAGACCGTCATCACCCACCTCAGCGGCATGCTGATGGCCATCCTGAGCGGAAAGATCGCAGACCATACGGGCTATCACGGGCTTTTCTTCTTTGAGGCAAGCATCGCCCTGATTTCCCTTATTTACATACTGACTGTTTTCAAAAAAGAGACAAACAAGATATGAGACAAGAGCTTTTAGACAAATACAACACGCCGGTTCCGCGGTACACCAGCTATCCGCCGGCAAACTATTTCCATGACAGGTTCAGCGATCATGATTATGTGAATGCGATCATCAAGTCGAATAAGCAACGACCCGAGACGATCTCTTTCTATTTTCATATCCCTTTCTGCCTGCGCCTCTGCCATTACTGCGGGTGCAACTCGTATGCCTGCCCCGAACCGGAACTCATAGACCGCTATGTAGCGGCCTTGCACAAAGAAATAGACATGGTTATCCCTCTGATTTCAGAAGAACGCATGGTATCGCAAATCCATTACGGGGGAGGAACTCCGACCATCCTTCCGGCCATTGAGCTTGAAAAACTGAATGAGCATATATGGGGAGCATTCAGTGCAATCGAAGAAGGAGTGGAAATCGCAATCGAATGCCATCCCGGATGGATGACGGAAAAAGGCTGGATACAGTTGAATACCGCTGGTTTCAACCGGTTCAGCATCGGCCTGCAGGATTTCGACAAAGAAGTGCTGAAAGCCGTGCACCGCAAAGCACCGTCAATGCCGGTGGAAGAAATTGTGACAACTCTCCGTTCATTCGGTGCACAGATCAATATGGATTTTCTTTACGGATTACCCCGCCAGACGGAAGCGAGTTTTGCCGGGACAATCGAAAAAGCCGTATCCATGCAGCCGGACCGCCTCGTCACCTTCTCATACGCACATGTCCCCTGGGCATTCCCACGCCAAAAAATATTGGAGAAAAAAGGGTTGCCCTCCGGTGAAGAAAAAAGCCGGATGTTCGAGGCCGCCCGCAAGATTCTCTCCGAAGCGGGCTACATACAGATCGGAATGGATCACTTTGTGACGAAACAGGATGATCTGTGCAAGGCTCTCGTCAAAGGACAACTGCACCGCAACTTCCAAGGGTATTGTACCCGCCAGACGACCGGCCAGGTGTATGCTTTCGGCGTGACGGGAATCAGCCAGCTCGGAACGGCATACGCCCAGAACACAAAAGACATCATGGAATATATCGAAAAAGTCGAGGCAGGCATCCTGCCGGTCTCCAAGGGATATTCGCTGAGCAAGAAAGAGCAGATCACACGTGAAGTGATCGAAATGCTGATGTGCAACTATCGCATCGACTGGGACAAACTGTCTGAACAACTTTCCATTCCGGTTGAAGCCATCAAACAGGCAACAGCCTACAACGAAGCCCGTTTCAAGGAATTTGCCGACGACGGGCTTATCGAATACGACGACAAGCAGATACGGATGACGCCGGAAGGCAAGCCATTCGTACGTAACGTAGCCGCTTCGCTTGACAGGCTGATGCTGAATACAAATAAATCATTCTCCAAACCGGTATAATGTAATATGGAAACAGACATCGTAATCATAGGAGCCGGGCTGACCGGACTGACAGCAGGTTTCTGGCTGACCCGCGCCGGGAAGAACATACGGATACTGGAACGCTCGGACCGTGTAGGCGGACAGATCCACACCTTCCGTGAAGAAGGTTTCGTCTTTGAAAGCGGGCCGAACACGGGAGTTGTCTCCTACCCCGAAGTGGCCGAACTGTTTGATGCCCTCTCCCCCGCCTGCACACTGGAAACGGCCCGTGAGGAATCCAAACGCCGCCTGATCTGGAAAGGCAACCGGTTCCGGGCGCTTCCTTCCGGACTGTTCAGCGCCATTACGACGCCGCTGTTCACTTTTGGAGACAAATTCCGCATCCTCGGCGAACCCTTTCGCGCCAAAGGGAGCAACCCGGACGAATCCGTAGGAGAACTGGCCGCCAGACGTCTCGGAAAATCGTTTCTGAACTATGCCGTCGACCCGTTCTTGTCGGGTGTATATGCGGGCGATCCGCTGAAACTCGTCACCCGTTATGCACTCCCGAAATTATATAATCTGGAACAACAATACGGCAGCTTCATACGCGGTACGATTGCCAAGGCCAAACAGCCGAGAACAGACCGCGACCGTCTCGCTACCAAGAAAGTTTTTTCCGCCACCGGAGGTCTGGACCGCCTGACGACTGCAATGGCCGATGCCATCGGAGCCGCCCGGATCACACTTTCGGCAGCCGATGTCACGGTTCAGCCATCCGACGGCAAATGGCAAATCACCTATTCAACGGCCGACGGCAAGCAAACGATCCTCGCCAATAAAGTGATTACGACCACCGGGGCCTACACATTGCCCCAACTGTTACCATTCATCCCAAAAGAAAAGATGGAGCAGATCAGTAACCTTCATTATGCGCCGGTCGTACAGGCCAGTGTCGGTTTCCGCGACACCGGAGGGTTGAAGTTCGAAGCCTTTGGCGGTCTGGTACCCTCCTGTGAGAAAAAAGATGTACTCGGTATTCTCTACCCTGCCGCCTGCTTTGCCGGACGGGCTCCGGAGGGAGGAGCCTTGTTCTCGTTCTTCATCGGAGGCGTCAAGCATGCCGGCCTGACCACCTGGCCTGAAGACGAACTGAAAGCTCTTATCAGGCACGAACTTCATGCCATGCTTAAGTTTCCGGAGGAAGCGGAACCGGACATGATCCGTATCTTCCGCCACGAGCATGCCATTCCCCAATACGAACAGAGCAGCGGCGCCCGCTTCGCCACCATCGACGAACTGCAAGCCCGCTACCCGGGTCTCACACTGGCCGGAAACATCAAAGGCGGCATCGGCATGGCCGACCGCATCCGACAGGCAACGGAGATTGCAAACAGTTTAATAAACAAGTAAACGATGATTAATCATGGAAGACAAAATAGTTGAAATTGCCCGGTTCAATTATCCGGCAGACGCTCAAACCCTGATGGCGCTACTCCGTTCGGAAGGTATAGAGTGTTATTTAAGAAATGAAATTACCAGCCAACTATATGCAGGCTATGTAGATGTCGGCGGTGCAAGGGTGGAGATCCTCGACAGTGATGTGCCCCACGCACTGGAAGTCATGAAAGAAGGCGGTTATGAGATCCCTTCCGAGAACGAACAAGGAGACGAGATCAAAAATGTTTCCGGATGGGCACGCCACATCCCTTTTCTCCGCCATCTTCCCCTCGAAAGGCAAATTATTGTTCTTTTTGCCATCATCGCCGTATTTCTGGCTCTCGTCATTTATTTCGGTTCACTCGTATCATCCAATTAAACAAATGTAAACAATGGCACGCAAAAAGATTACAAATAGTCAGGCGGTATGTATAACGCTTTTATGGGGTATACTCTGCTACATGTTGCTTGCATACAGCGAAAAGATAACCTTCGATATTATTTTTACCCTGGTAGCTTCAGCTATCATTGTGTTCGTTCCTATCTATAAGAGCAGAAGGCGTAGAGGCGAATAACATTTGGTTACTTTTATCCGCTTAAAATACCTAAATGATATTTTTTACGCATTTTTTCTTTCAAATATTTGTTTGTGTAAATTTTTAGCTTACCTTTGCGAAGTCGTTGAAAAACGACATGCGGTTAACAATATGACATAACAAGTATAACATTCTAAAGAAAATCAGTCTTATGAAGGCAAGTGAAGTTTTAGACAACTTAAAGAGAAGATTTCCGAATGAACCGGAGTATCATCAGGCAGTTTCAGAAGTATTAGGAACAATCGAAGAGGCTTACAACGAGCATCCTGAATTTGAAAAGAGTAATCTGATCGAACGTCTTTGTATCCCCGATCGTATTTTCTCCTTCCGCGTAACCTGGACAGACGATAAGGGTCAGGTCCAAACCAATATGGGATACCGCATCCAGCATAACAATGCCATCGGCCCGTATAAAGGCGGTATCCGTTTCCACGCTTCTGTAAACCAGTCCATCCTTAAGTTCCTGGCTTTCGAACAGACTTTCAAAAACTCACTGACAACCCTGCCGATGGGCGGCGGTAAAGGTGGTTCCGACTTCAGCCCGCGCGGCAAATCAAATGCAGAAATCATGCGCTTCTGCCAGGCATTCGTACTGGAATTGTGGCGTCATATCGGTCCAGATACCGACGTTCCGGCAGGCGACATCGGCGTAGGCGGACGCGAGGTGGCTTATATGTACGGCATGTACAAGAAACTGGCTCGCGAAAACACAGGTACATTCACAGGTAAAGGTATTGAGTTCGGCGGTTCACTGATCCGTCCCGAAGCAACCGGCTACGGTAACGTTTACTTCCTGCTGCAGATGCTTAAAACTAAAGGTATCGATATTAAAGGTAAGGTCGTAGCCGTTTCAGGTTCCGGTAACGTTGCCCAATATACTGTAGAAAAACTGATCGGCCTCGGTGCCAAAGTCGTGACAATGTCCGACTCTGACGGTTACATCTACGATCCGGACGGTATCGACCGCGCGAAGCTGGACTACATCATGGAACTGAAGAACCTGTATCGCGGACGTATCCGTGAATATGCAGAACAATACGGTTGCAAATATGTGGCAGGCGCCCGTCCCTGGGGAGAAAAATGCGACATCGCAATGCCGAGTGCAACCCAGAACGAACTGAATGGCGAAGAAGCAAAGACACTGCTTGCCAACGGCTGTTTCGCCGTATCCGAAGGAGCTAACATGCCTTCTACTCCGGAAGCTATCGATGCATTCCTGGAAGCTAAAATCCTGTACGCTCCGGGTAAGGCCGCAAATGCCGGCGGTGTATCTGTTTCCGGTCTGGAAATGACACAGAACGCCCAGAAACTGAGCTGGAGCAGCGAAGAAGTAGACCAGAAACTGCAGAGCATCATGGAAAGCATCCACACACAGTGCGTAAAATATGGCAAACAAGCCGACGGTTACGTAAACTATGTAAAAGGGGCAAACGTTGCAGGCTTCATGAAAGTTGCCAAAGCGATGATGGCACAGGGCATTCTTTAATTGAAAATTGAAAATGGAGAATTGAAAATTAGTTTGATTCGAGATTTGAAGTAAATAGGGATTAATGATTATTGAATAAAGGGAGAAGAGCTGGAAACAGATGCTTCTCCCTTTTTTATTGTCCGGATTCTCTCTTTATTTTCAATTTTCAATTCTCCATTTTCAATTGTTTTACTACTTTAGTGCCGAAAATTAAAAGACATGATAACTACAGAATTAAAACAACTCTACCAGACATATACAGGATCACAGGCAACCGATATAACCGAACTCTCTTCCTCCGGCTCCAACCGCCGGTATTTCAGGCTGTCAGGGCCTGTCTCCCTGATAGGCGTAAGCGGTACTTCGGCGGAAGAAAACAGGGCCTTCATCTATATGGCGAAACATTTCAGGGAAAAAAGCCTTCCCGTTCCCGAAGTATACAACTGGTCAGAGGATATGTTGTTTTACCTGCAGGAAGATTTGGGTGACACCCTGCTTTTCAACGCGATTGAAAAAGGACGTAAAAGCTGTGTCTTCGACGAATCCGAACGGACGCTGCTGCATAAAACAATCACGCTCCTGCCTGCCCTTCAATTTAAAGGAGCAGAAGGTTTCGACTTCGGCCGGTGTTATCCGCAACCGGAATTCAACAAACGTTCTATCCTTTGGGACTTGAACTATTTCAAATACTGTTTCCTGAAAGCAACCGGAATGGAGTTTCAGGAAGACCGCCTGGAAGATGATTTCCAGAAAATGAGCGCCGTCCTGCTGCAAGACTGCACTCCAACATTCATGTACCGGGACTTCCAGTCGCGCAACGTGATGGTAAAAGATGGCGAACCCTGGCTGATCGACTTCCAGGGAGGGCGCAAAGGGCCTGTCTATTATGATGTCGCCTCCTTCCTCTGGCAGGCTAAAGCCAAATATCCGGCTGAACTGCGCCAGGAACTGATCGCGGATTACCTGCAGGCACTGCAACAATATACGAAGGTGGATGAGCAGTATTTCTTCAGCCAGTTGCATCATTTTGTTCTTTTCAGGACTTTGCAGGTACTGGGTGCATACGGCTTCCGGGGCTATTTCGAAAAGAAACCCCATTTCATCCAAAGCGTTCCTTTTGCGATCGACAACCTCCGCCAGCTTCTGAAAGAAGATTATCCCGAGTATCCTTACTTATGCTCCGTACTGCGTGAACTGACTAATTTATCCCAGTTCTACGATGACATCCAGAAGCATACGCTAAAAGTCAAGATTGTCAGCTTCGCCTATAAGAAAGGTATCCCCAACGATCCGAGCGGCAATGGCGGCGGATTTGTCTTCGACTGCCGCGCCATTAATAACCCCGGTAAATATGAACGGTACAATCATTTTACCGGACTGGACGAGCCTGTCATCCGCTTTCTCGAAGAAGACGGAGAGATCACGAAGTTTCTGGAACATGCTTACGAGATCGTAGATGCCTCTGTCAAACGTTATATGGACCGGGGTTTCACCAATCTGATGATCTGCTTCGGTTGCACAGGAGGTCAGCATCGCTCGGTCTATTCAGCCCAACACATGGCTGAACATATCCATTCCAAATTCGGAGTCCGGGTGGATCTTGTGCACAGGGAACAAAACATTGAACAACTTTTTAAAGCAACGCTATGAAAGCTATGATTTTTGCCGCCGGTCTGGGAACACGTCTCAAACCGCTCACCGACCATACACCAAAAGCATTAATTCCGGTTAACGGAAAGCCAATGCTCGAACATGTGATCCTCAAACTAAAAGACGCCGGTTTTCACCAGATCGCCATTAACATCCATCATCTGGGTGACCAGATCATCGACTTTTTAGCGGCGAACAACAATTTCGGCGTTCAGATCTATATCTCCGACGAACGGGATTACCTGCTCGACACCGGTGGCGGAATTAAGCACGCCGCTGCATTCCTGCAGGGGAACGAGCCGTTCCTGGTGCATAATGTCGACATCATATCCAACATCGACCTGCGTGCGCTCTATAATCATCATCAGGAAACGAGTCCGCTGGCAACATTACTGGTCAGCAAACGCAATACCTCCCGTTATCTGCTTTTCAACAAAGAGAACAAACTATGCGGCTGGCGCAACCGTGACACAGGCGAAGTCAAATCCTTCTATCCGGACTTCGACCCGAAGCAATACAATGAATATGCTTTCAGCGGCATCCATGTATTGTCTCCTGAAATATTCGACTACATGGAAGAATGGACCGGAAAGTTCTCTATTATCAACTTCTACCTCTCCATTTGCGCCAGAACGAATATCCACGCCTACGCGGATGACAATCTTCGCTTGCTCGACGTGGGGAAAGTAGAAACACTGACTACCGCTGAAAAATGGATGAAGGAGATGTAAAGACAAACAACTATAAATGATCGTATATCATAATCTAAACACACATTAAAATGAAACAAGTTCTTATTATCCTTGCACTTGTGTTCGGTTGCCTGCAATCAGGCTACGCACAAAAACCGGCCTTACAGTTCAATAAAGACGGTAAATTCAAGATCGTACAATTCACGGATGTCCATTACATCCATGGGAATCCCAAATCAGCCATTTCCCTCGAACGGATCAATGAAGTTCTGGATGCCGAAAAACCGGACCTGGTCCTCTTCACCGGTGATGTCATCTACGGGCAGCCGGCAGAGGAAGGTTTGCGCACGATCCTGAACCTGGCCGCAGACCGCAAAATTCCTTTCGGTGTCACATTCGGCAACCACGATAACGAACAGGGACTTACCCGCGCCCAACTGTTCGACATCATCCGGACCATCCCCTATAACCTGACCGATTCCGTCGCCGGAGTCGTCGGAGCGACCAACTTTATCCTCCCGCTCAAATCATCCGATGGGAAGAAGGACGCAGCAATCCTATACTGCCTGGATTCACATTCTTATTCACAGATCAACGGCATAGGCGGCTACGACTACATCAAGTTCGACCAAATCAATTGGTATCGCGAAAACAGCGCCAGATATACCCGGCAGAATGGCGGCGATCCCCTGCCCTCACTCGCATTCTTCCACATCGCCCTGCCGGAATATAACCAGGCGGCATCGGACGAAACCGCTATTCTGGTCGGGACACGAAAGGAAAAAGCCTGCGCTCCGCAACTCAACTCCGGCATGTTCGCATCCATGAAAGAGATGGGAGACATCTTAGGTGTATTTGTCGGCCATGACCACGATGACGACTACGCCGTTTACTGGAAAGGCATCCTGCTGGCCTACGGCCGTTACACCGGTGGCGACACGGTATACAACAACCTCTCCAACGGCGCCCGCGTCATCGAAATGACCGAAGGCGAAAAGAACTTCAAATCCTGGATACACCTGAAAGGCGGCGAAATCATCAACACGATAAACTATCCTTCCGACTTTATCAAGAAGAAAGATTAGGTTTCAAGACAACTCCCAACCCCTTCTTACCGTCCATCTTGATGACGATTGGCGTATCGAGGTGGACGTGGCGGAGGTATTCGGTTTCCTCTACGGCAGGCAGGGAGTTCAGATACTCCTCGTCGAAGTGGCCATCACCTTTAAATGGGTTAATTGTAAAGTAACCGACGCCGAACGAGGTCAGGTTCTGGAAGAAGTGCGTGCCCTGGCTCGGATCGACACGATAGTTTTCCAGTCCGCATTCCACGATGACGCGCGCATTGCTGATGTGCGGCCATTTCACCGGAATCCCTAACCAGGAATCACTGCTTCCCCAGCGTCCGGGACCAACCAGGACGTAATTCTTTTCCTCGCCGGTAAACTGACGGTTCATCTTCTCGATCTCGTAAGCGATCAACTGATTGTTGGAGGAGCTGAAAGCGCCGGTCTTTACATATATAATATCCTGCACATCCGTCACGATGCCATGTCCCAGGACACTGGTGGACGAAAGTATCGTGTCAGCCTGATCGACCAGTGTCAGGTCTTCTTCCATCACCTCCTTGTTATCCACGATCGGACGAACCTGCAACAGGTAGAAAGTAGCCCGTTCCGGATTCTCCGGATCGATGTTCACGGCAAACTCTATTTCGATCGGACGCCCCATTTCATCCTGTCCGACATGCAATATCTGGTCAAGCGTATCGGCCAGCGGGAAAACATCATGCTGGAGAATATTGACGAAAGACAAAATCTTACGCCCGCCGGGATAATAACCGTCACGGATGATCTGGTCGTAAGGATCGTAGGTCGAGACGATAAACTTCAGGGAACCGTCCGCATCCGCATCTTTCAGATTCAGACGGAGCAGGTTGAAGGAATCATCTACGGAGAACTGTTCCGTCAGGTTCTTCAGATCGAGCGCATAATAGCGGGTTTGCGTTTCACGAAGCGCAAAGTCCATCGTACTCATCTGCAAGATATTATGCGGATGACGCGGGGAGAAACGCAATGTCTGCCCTCCGTCTACGATATATTTTCCAAGGCCTAAGGCAATATTCGCAATTCCATCTTCCGCTTTTTCGTTACCGATGGGGTAGAAATTCAACGAGCGCGCCACACCTGAGATCGTCGGATAGAAGCGGTCATTATAGCGGTTACCCACCACTTCCTGCAGAACAATCGCCATCTTCTCCTGGTCGATAAGATTCGACGTAGCTGTCATATAAGCCTTGCTGTCACGATAGAAGACGGATGCATAAACAGCCTTGATCGCATCGCTTAATGTCCGGAGCATATCATACTTATCCTCCAGCTTGGGTATCATGTAGGTAGAATAAATACCGGCGAACGGCTGGTAGTGGGAATCTTCCAGAAGACTGGACGAACGGACGGCAATCGGACTTTTGACAACATCAAAAAAAGCCATCAGGTCTTCAATCAACCGGGCCGGCAGGCTGGCACGCAGAAAGTACTTCAGAATCGTCTCGTCATCCACATCACTCAGGGCTACCGGATACAGCTCGTTCGTTTCCATAAACTCATCGAAGATATCGGTACAGATCACGACCGTCTTCGGAATGGTCACGGCAAAGTTCTCATGCTCCAGATTGGGATAACGCTTCACCATCGCACCGATAAACGCCAAGCCTCTACCCTTTCCTCCGAGCGAACCGTCGCCGATACGGGCGAAATTACTGTATTCGTCGAAACGCTCTTTCTGGTAGACGGCCACGACACCGGAGTTCTTCATCCGCCGGTACTGCACGATCAGGTCGAAGATCAACTGGCGTGCCTCGTCCATATCTTTATAATCGCTCACGTCCACCCGCTTCAACACCTCTGCCGGCGGGAACATGGCGCGGGAATAGAAAAACCTGGAGAAATGATTGCGGCTCAGGTGGTAGACAAGCGAATCGTCGGGTATCTGGAAGACCTTCTTTTGCAGGTCCTTCAGGTCCTTGATGCGCATGATCTCTTCCTTCGTCTGCGGGTTCAGGATGACAAAGTCGCCGAAGCCAAACCGCTGCATGATCTTCTTCCGGAGATCCTGCGGATAGCTCTTGGAGTTC
The DNA here is from genome assembly GCA_900552465.1 of uncultured Parabacteroides sp. Lineage (GTDB taxonomy): Bacteria > Bacteroidota > Bacteroidia > Bacteroidales > Tannerellaceae > Parabacteroides. The sequence goes on from URZO01000030.1 coordinate 32,695, forward strand.
TTATCGATGAAAGAGGCGCCCAGCTCCTGTGCATACACTCTATTACTCGACTCGGACGATTCGAGCACGAACGGAATGATCAGGCCGGTCTTCCTCACATACTGCCCGAACTTATAGCCGGCATAGGGGTCTTTCACCCCGTCGTGCATAAAGCTCATATCTGAAATGATCCCCAGCATATTGTCGCGGTACTGGTTAAAGATGCGGACCGCCTCCTCGTAAGTACGCGCCAGTTTGATCTTGGGACGCCCGCGCATACGGAGCGTACGCTGGTGATCGTTCAAGGCCTCCTTGGCAAACATCTGGCTTTGTTCCAAGACGAACTTATACAGATGCGGAAGGGCGGAAGAATAGAAACGGATGGAATCTTCCACCAGCAGGATGATCTGCACGCCGACACTTGCCGTATCGTCCGGCGCATTCATCTTGTCTTCGATCAGTTTGATGATGGCAAGCAGCAATTCCGCGTTGCCCAACCAGCTGAACACATAGTCGATCGCACTCAGGTCCTCATTGGCAATCCGCTTGGACACCTCCTTCGAGAAAGGTGTCAGGACAACGATCGGTATATTGGGATAATGGATCTTGATCTCCGTTGCCGCCGCAAAGATGTCGCGATTATCCATATTCGGCATACAGATAATCAGTTCGAAGTTACGGTCTTTCAACTCGGCAAGCGCCTCCTCCTCGGTCGTCACCTGCGTGAAGCGGGGCGGATAACGAAGGCTGAGCGAGGTGTATTCATTGAATATCTGCTCATCCACGCGCCCGTCGTCTTCGAGCATGAAGGCATCGTATTTTGTTGCGATAAGCAATACATTATATATACGCTTATTCATTAGATTGGCGAATGATGTGTCTTTGAAGACAAGTTTTTTAAAGTCCGGTATTCCGCTCATAACGATTTTATAGAATTAACTGCCCCAAATGTAAGGAAAAAAACAATTCACAGGTAGTTTGTCCCGGGATTTGAGCAAATCCCATATCCGTGCCCTGATTTTGCCAAAGCTTTGCCACTTCTTTGGCAAACTTTTGCCACGCCTATGGCAAAGCCCTGCCATGCTATTGGCAAACGTTTGCCATCCTAATGGCAAGACTCTGCCATCAAGATGGCAAAACCCTCTTATCAGAGTATGATTTCCAGGAAGCAGCCAGACATCGGAGAAAAACCGCCGGGGCATCGGAACAACGCTTGAAAAACATTGTTCAATAACATAGAAAACAACTATCAAAAAGTAAGCAAAATACTTTGCCAACTCAGGTTATTGCCTACATTTGCAAACAGAATGTTATCTAAAAAAGAAATTATATACTATGAAGACAGAAGTCATCTTATCAGCACTGGAAGCAAAACATCCGGGCGAAAAGGAGTATTTGCAAGCAGTAAAAGAAGTTCTTCTTTCAATTGAAGAAGTGTACAACCAGCATCCCGAATTCGAGAAAGCTAAAATCATCGAACGGTTGGTTGAACCGGAACGCATTTTCACTTTCCGTGTGCCTTGGGTAGACGATAAAGGGGAAATACAAGTGAACCTGGGTTATCGCGTACAATTTAATAATGCGATAGGCCCGTACAAGGGAGGCATCCGTTTCCACCCTTCTGTAAACCTGTCTATCCTTAAGTTCTTAGGTTTCGAACAAACCTTTAAGAATGCCTTGACAACATTGCCGATGGGCGGTGGTAAAGGTGGTTCCGACTTCGCTCCCCGTGGTAAGAGTGACGCTGAAATCATGCGCTTCTGCCAGGCTTTCATCCTCGAACTATGGCGTAACCTCGGTCCGGACCGCGACGTTCCGGCAGGCGACATCGGCGTAGGCGGACGTGAAGTAGGTTATATGTATGGCATGTACAAGAAACTGGCTCGCGAAAACACAGGTACATTCACAGGTAAAGGCATGGAGTTCGGCGGTTCTATCCTCCGTCCCGAAGCAACCGGTTTCGGTGCTCTTTACTTCGTTCACCAGATGCTGGAAACTCACGGTATAGATATTAAAGGAAAGACAATTGCCATCTCCGGCTTCGGAAATGTTGCATGGGGTGCAGCCACAAAAGCAACTGAACTGGGCGGCAAGGTCGTTACGATCTCCGGTCCGGACGGTTACATTTATGATCCGGACGGTATTTCGGGCGAAAAGATCGATTATATGCTGGAACTGCGTAATTCGGGCAACGACATCGTAGCTCCTTACGCAGACGAATTCCCCGGCGCTACGTTCTATCCCGACAAGAGACCTTGGGAACAGAAAGTGGACATCGCCCTTCCGTGTGCCACCCAGAACGAACTGGATGCAGACGATGCACGCAAGCTGATCGAAAACAAGACGTTGTGCGTTGCCGAAGTCTCCAACATGGGATGCACGGCCGAGGCTGTCGACCTGTTCATCGAGCACAAACAGCTCTTTGCTCCTGGTAAAGCTGTCAATGCAGGCGGTGTTGCGACTTCCGGTCTGGAAATGACACAGAACGCCATGCATATCTCCTGGACGGCAGCAGAAGTCGATGAGAGACTGCATCAGATTATGAGTGCCATCCATCAGCAGTGCGTAGAACACGGCAAGGACGGCAAATACATCAACTATGTGAAAGGCGCCAATATCGCCGGCTTCATGAAAGTAGCCAAAGCTATGATGGCGCAGGGCATTGTATAGATCGATGTGTATTCAATATACATAGAGAGTGTGTCTATGAGAGGAAGGATGCGTGTATATTACATGCATCCTTTTTTGTTTTCCCGTCATTAATCCGTACATTTGTCACGGGTGCTATCCGGGATAACACTACGAACATTAACTTTAATTGAATAAAGCCATGCAAAGAAGAAACTTTTTCCGTTCCATCGCGTTGGGAGGTATGACAGCCGCCCTTTCCCCTATCGCCAAAGCGGTTCCCCGGCAGGAACCCGAGAAGCAAAAGCCGGCAACCAATATAAACGATGCGACCGCCATTCCCCGGACAGCCCACTCCATGCCGGGCAAATATCCGGGCAAAGTAGTCAAGACCAGCCATCCGGGTTGTATCGTAGACGGACAGCCCTCGGAAGCGGTTGCCTACGAGATGCTGAAAACCTCCATGCTGAACCTGACCGGTCAGACGGATCTTAGCAAAGCATGGCTCGAACTGGTCGGCCCGCAGGACATCATCGGCCTGAAGGTTAATCCGATCGCCGGCAAACTCCTTTCCACCTCGCACGCCGTTACCCGCTCGATCATCAAACAGTTGGAAGAAGCTGGTATTCCCCGGAAGAATCTGATCATCTGGGATAGACGCGAAGAAGACCTGAAAGAATCTGGCTTCACAGCAGACAATTATCCCGGCATCCGGATTATCGGTACGGAATATCAGGATGCGGACGGCAGCTACATCGACAAGGACGGTAAGTTCTACGGGGAAAGCCGAATCGACAAATCGCAGTCGTTCTTCGTAGACCTCGAAGGCGAATATGACGCCTACACGATGCCTTATATGATAAACGGGGGAAAGCATTCTTACTTCACTAAGATATGTACGGAGATGGTTACCAAGATCATCAACGTCCCAGTCATCAAGAACGCCGGCTCTACCATTACGGTTTGCATGAAAAACCTGGCTTTCGGTTCGATCACGAACACGGCGCGGCTCCACGGACCGATGTGGCACGACACCTGCGCCTGTGCCTGCGCTTTCCCGCCTCTGCGCGATAAGGTCGTGTTGAACATTGCCGACGGATTGACCGGATGTTTCGATGGAGGTCCGTCGGCCAACCCGCAGTTCATCTGCCATTACAACACGCTCGTCGTCGGGACCGATCCGGTTGCGACAGACCGTATCTGCTATGATATCGTCCTTGCCAAACGGATCGAGGAAGGCATACAGGATGGCGAGAAGGCTGGCTCGCGTGCTTTTATGGAGACTGCACAGGAACTGAAACTGGGCGTTGCCGATAAAGACAAAATAGAACTCAAGGAAATAAATCTACAAGCATGAACAAATATCTGATCGGGCTCCTGCTCTCCCTGTTTATCCCGGTTACGCTCCTGGGACAAGAGCCCGAAATCAAACGCGAGCGGGTATTTACCGGCACAGGCCTGTATGGTTTTATGAACGGGGGCGCAGACCAGTTTCTGGAATACGGTGTCAGCAAACTGGTCACACGGGATGTCGTTTATAAAGGTAACGAATATACAATCGACATTTACGATATGCCGACGCCTGAAGACGCCTTCGGTATCTATTCGCTGCATATCTTCAAATGCAGCCGGGCGGACACATTGGGCTGCATCGACTGTCTGGCTCCTTACCAATTACAGGCGGTAGCCGGGAATAAATACGTATCAGTGGTATTTCCTTCGGGTTCAGAAGACGCTAAAAGCAAGGTCGATGAGTTGATCCGCCTGTACGTTCCTTTGGATAGTAAAGAGAATCCCCGGATACCGGAAGTGCTCGGCATGTCGGCCCCCTACTCCGGAAAGCTGAAACTGTTACGCGGCCCTATCTCCATATCCGGCGTAAGTATGTCTCTCGCCAACTTAGTGAAAGACATCTCTTATTCAGGTGTCTGGTACATAGCAGACAAGCCGGCCAAAGGTTACCGGGCACTGATCGAAGTGACAGACAGGAAAGAGGTCGAGAAATTAAAAAGTAAAGTCGAAGCATCAGACATTCTTCAATCCGGCGACACCTACCTCCTGATCAAAGGCCGTGAAAAAGAGACGGAGCAGGATGACCACGGAGGCTTCGGGTTCTGACGAGATCAGCGTACTTTGCCTGGATTCTTGGCGATAAAGTCTTTCCATCCCGTGTACTTCTTCTCCTGCACGGGATTATTGGTCTGGAAATAGTGGCATACGGCAGCAGCCAACCCGTCTGTTGCATCCAGTTGCGGCAACATGGATTCTTCCGGGATATGCAGGAAACGCTGCAACATTCCGGCAACTTGTTCCTTTGCCGCATTCCCGTTTCCGGTAATAGACATCTTTATCTTCAAAGGGGCATACTCGAAGATCGGGATATCGCGTTCGAGGGCGGCGGCCATTGCGACTCCCTGTGCGCGTCCCAGCTTTAACATACTCTGTACGTTTTTACCGAAGAAAGGGGCTTCGATAGCCAGTTCGTCCGGATGATATTGGTCGATAAGTCCTAACACGCGCTCGAAAATCTTACGCAGGCGCAGGTAATGATCCTCGTATTTATTCAATTGCAGGACACCCATTGCTTCCAACTTGGGTTTATTCCCTTCAATCTTCAAGACTCCATATCCCATCACAATCGTTCCGGGGTCGATTCCTAATATTATGCGGTCTTTCGTCATTTCTCCCAGTCTATCTCTTCCAGTAAAGTACTAAAACCGGCAATCTTATGGCCAAAGCGGGCAACCAGTTCCTTATGAAGACGGCCTCCCTCATTCTGCAGCCAGAAATTCAGCGTATCGACATTCTTCACATGAAACTGTACAGAGAAACTTACGCCTTCTTCCGCCTCCGTATGCATCACCCGCCGCAGGCACGGGCTTTGCAGAAAGCCGCTTTCTATCGCTTTCGGCATATACTGTTTCTTCAGATAATCCAGGCCTTCTTCCTGAATATCTTTCTCTATATGGAACGTTGTATTGTAGACAATCATCTTATTTTCGATAAAAATTCTAAGACAAAGATAGTGCTAATATCAGGAAAAGTCCTATATTTGCACTCGAAAATAAACGCTACGGGGCATTAGCTCATCTGGCTAGAGCGTCAGACTGGCAGTCTGAAGGTGATCGGTTCGAGTCCGATATGCTCCACAAACTCACTACTATTCAATAAAAAAGGCATTCATTTCTGAATGCCTTTTTTGTTTCTATCTATCTTATTTCTTTGCTTTTGCCAGCTCCGACTCGATCGGGTCGTCATACTGTTTCTGCAACTTATGGAGTTCAGTCTTGAGGCTGTCGATCAGGGATTCGTTGCCGGGTTCATTATAAATATTATGCATTTCCTGGGGATCGCTTTGCAGATCGTACAATTCCCACACGTCGATGTCATTGTAGAAGTGCATTAATTTATAGCGGTCGGTACGAACGCCGTAATGACGCTTTACGGCATGTTCCGCCGGATATTCGTAATAATGGTAATAAAGCGAAGTACGCCAGTCTTTCGGTTTTTCCCCTTTCAATAACGGCAGATAAGAATCGCCCTGGATATCTTCGGGAACCGGAGCGCCAGCTAATTGCAGGAAGGTAGCAGCATGGTCGATGTTCTGAACCATTTCCAGAATATCGCCTTTCACTCCACCCGGGTAGCGGACCAGCATCGGGGTACGGAAAGATTCTTCATACATGAAACGCTTGTCGAACCAGCCGTGTTCACCCATATAGAAGCCCTGATCGGAAGTGTAAACGATAATGGTATTCTCCAGCAAACCGTTTTTCTCCATATAGTCCAGTACACGGCCGACATTACGGTCAACGGAATGGATCACACGCAGGTAATCATGCATATACTGCTGGTATTTCCATTCGGCCAATGCTTTGCCTGTGAGTTTCTGCTCCTTGAACTTCTTGATGATCGGGTCGTAATGTTTGTCCCAGGCAGCCTTCTGGCCCGGAGTCATCCGGTTATACAATGCGCGACCATTAGCTTCCAATCCGGTAGTCGTATGGATCTCGTTTTCCTTATCAGCCATTTTCAGGTCATAGACCAGATCCATATCTTTGATAATGTTCATTTCCTGTTGGGAGGCGGCGATACGTCCTTCGTATTTATCATAGAATGTCTCAGGAATAGGATAGACAATATCATCATACAGATCCAGGTCGCAAGTATCCGGCATCCAGGTGCGGTGCGGAGCCTTGTGATGCAACAGGAGGCAGAACGGTTTGTCTTTGTCTCGTTTATTATCCAACCAGTCTAAAGCCAGGTCGGTCGTGATGTTCGTTGCATAACCTTCGATCTGTTTCTTCTCTCCGTTGTCAATAAAATACGGATTATAATAATCGCCCTGCCCGGTCAGGATATTCCAGTAATCGAACCCTGTCGGATCGGACGTAAGATGCCACTTTCCGACAATGGCTGTCTGATAACCGGCCTGCTGCAAGAGTTTCGGCGAACCCAGAACCGGAGATGAGGCCAAGTTCAGCGTTGGGTTTCAGGTGGCCCTC
>URZO01000031.1 GCA_900552465.1 uncultured Parabacteroides sp.
CTTCGTAGGGGCAGTTCGCGAACTGCCCGGGTAGTGACGAAGGAGATATTTGTTGGCACAGAGGGCGGTTCGCGAACCGCCCCTATGAGGTCTGTCTATTTCAAAACTGCCAAGTTTTGAACCTCCTGCAAATAAGAAAATACGTTTTATACAATAAGCCCTTGGATATTGAAAGTAGTTTCCATGCTCATTCATCCAAAATTCCATGCTCACGCAATCAGATTCCCATGGGCATGAAATGGATAATTGACAATTAAACCCTACCTTTGTACCCGAAATCAGAAATATAGTTTTATGCGTATAGATATACTGACCGTACTTCCGGAGATGATCGAGGGCATGGTAAACTGCTCTATCGTCAAACGGGCACAAGATAAGGGCCTGGCAGAGATATATTTACATAACCTACGGGATTATACGACCGACAAATGGCGTCGCGTGGATGATTACCCTTTCGGCGGTGAGGCCGGCATGGTGATGCAGATCGAACCGATCGACCGGGCAATCTCGGCTCTGAAAAGCGAACGGGAATATGACGAGGTGATCTATACTTCGCCGGACGGGGAAACGTTCAACCAACCGATGGCAAACGGCATGTCGATGCTGAACAACCTGATAATCCTATGCGGGCATTACAAAGGGATCGACTACCGCATCCGTGAACATCTGATCACAAAGGAAATATCAGTCGGCGACTATGTCCTGACCGGTGGGGAACTGGCTGCCGCTATTATCACTGATGCGGTCGTACGTCTCATTCCCGGAGTGATCGGCGACGAACAGAGCGCCCTCTCCGACTCTTTCCAGGATAATTTACTTGCACCGCCGGTCTACACCCGGCCGGCCGATTATAACGGCTGGAAAGTGCCGGAAGTCCTTCTCTCCGGCCATCAGCGTAAAATCGAGGAATGGCGCCTCCAGCAAGCCCAGGAACGGACTGCCCGGCTGCGCCCAGACTTATTAAAATAGAACTGTATCTACTTTTCCGCTACAAAGTTATAGGTAAACGTATATTCGTATGTATTGTTTTCAGCTTTAGCTTCTCCGACCGGATTGATCGTTTCTTCGATTGTCATGCCTGTGATATAGTCACTGGACATGGTATAACGGAATTTATATTCAGCACAGATATCCGTCGCTTCCGATACATTATACCAATAAGCGCGGACAGGCAGATTCCGATTCATCAGGCCATACATCAGGTTGACAGGAGAAACAACATCGAAATCGACCGGCTGGAAGGTATTGATCACCCGGAACGGGAAATTAGCCGGACGCAATTGGGAGCTATATTCGTATGTCATCTCTTGTTGCGGCAGATAAGCATAATAAACAGCATTGCCGTTCTCCCATGTATAACGGTCGACCTCGCCCAGATCTCTTACGTGATAACCGTCCTCATCCGGCCACTGGATAACTTGCGTAACCGATTTCAGCCAATTCCGTTCATATACATAACTATTATCTGTTGCCGTATATGCAGTATTACTCATATATTTATTCTCCGCCTTTTCTTCCTTTCTGGCGATCACATTTCCTTTCAACGTGTAGACCGTATGGACAAACGGAGTTGCAGATGAACTGTCCCCGACCTTTACACCGCTTACGGAAATTGTGTTATCTACAATAATATAATTATCGGTATATACGTTTCCTTCTTTATTCAATATAATACGGTTGATCTGCTGACTCTGGTCGTAGGTTATGTCGGCACTGAAAAAGGCTGCGCCATTCTTCGTACAAGACACATTTGTCAACTTGTTTAATTCCGGAATATACGGTTTATCATCATCTCCACAGGACACAAGCCCGACAGCAGCTAAAAGCATACATAATAACTTCTTCATCTCTTTTTCTTTTTATTATTCGACGTTACAAAAATAGGATATTTGCAAAAATAACGGGCGAAGTAACCTATTTTAAGTAATTCTTCTTGAAGAAATACAAGCAAAACATTAGCTTTGCAAGAATGTTTTATCACAATAAATATCTAATAACAAACATCTTACAATAAGATATAACGTAAATCATACAATATCTAAAATTTAATAACATGAGAATGAAACATCTGACGGTGGCAGCATTGACAATATTGCTGTCAGTTTCTTGTAGTGAAAGACAACAAGATTACCCGTTCCGTAATCCCGACCTTCCTGTCGACGAGCGCATAGACGACCTCCTGAAACGTCTGACGGCCGAAGAGAAAGTCGGACAAATGATGAACACCACCCCGGCAATCGAACGCCTCGGCATTCCGGAATACGACTGGTGGAACGAAGCCCTACATGGCGTTGCACGCGCCGGACGGGCAACGGTTTTCCCGCAAGCTATCGCAATGGCGGCCACATTCGATGACGAAGCCTTGCATGAAACGTTCACGATGGTGAGCGACGAAGCTCGTGCCAAATATCATCAATACCAGAAAGACAAGGAGTATGACCGCTATAAAGGGCTGACATTCTGGACACCCAATATCAATATCTTCCGCGATCCCCGCTGGGGCCGGGGCATGGAAACATACGGAGAAGACCCGTACCTGACAGAACGAATGGGCGTTGCCGTTGTCAAAGGCTTGCAGGGCGACGATCCGAAATATTTCAAGACACACGCCTGTGCCAAGCATTACGCCGTCCACAGCGGACCGGAATGGAACCGCCACGAGTTTGACGTAACAGTTACCCCACGCGACCTGTGGCAGACGTATCTGCCGGCATTCGAAGCATTGGTAAAAGAGGGGAATGTGCAGGAAGTCATGTGTGCTTACAACCGCTACGCCGGTAAACCTTGTTGCAACAGCGATAAACTGCTGATCGACATCCTGCGGAATAGCTGGGGTTACGAGCATATCATCCTCTCCGACTGCGGTGCTATCAACGACTTCTGGGAACGGGATGAAAACACACCCCGCCATGAGACGCATCCGGATGCCGAAAGTGCTTCGACCGACGCTGTCCTGAGCGGAACAGACCTGGAATGCGGAAACAGCTACCGGGCACTGATCAAAGCGCTGAAGGACGGCAAGATCACGGAAAAGGATCTGGATGTTTCGCTCCGCCGCCTGCTGAAAGGCCGTTTTGAACTGGGTATGTTCGATCCGGACGACCGGGTTCCGTATGCTCAAATCCTGTACAGCGTGGTGGAAAGTCCCGAACACGTGGCACAGGCGCTCGAAATGGCGCATAAAAGCATGGTGCTGCTGAAAAACAAGAATAACACACTGCCACTTAGCAAAACGATTAAAAAGATCGCAGTAGTAGGCCCGAATGCTGCCGACTCGACAATGCTTTGGGCCAACTATAACGGCTTTCCAAGTCATACCGTCACCATACTCGAAGGCATCCGCAAGAAAGTCCCCGGTGCAGAAGTGATCTACGAATTAGGTTGTAACCATGCCGCCGATTTCGTTATGAAAAATCTGGAAAGCTGTATTGCCTCGCCCGCCGGACAGGGTTTTACAGCCGAATTCTTTAACAACACGGAATTTAAAGATGAACCGGTTTATAAAGGAGCGGCAAGCCAACTGCATTACACCACCGGAGGCAACACGCAGTTTGCCCCGAATGTCAACCTGACAAACTTCACCGCCCGTTTTACCGGTGAATTCGAGGCTCCGGAAACCGAAGCGGTCGAAATCAAAATATCCGGGAACGATGCTTTCCGCCTCTTCATCGGAGACGAAAAAGTAGCGGAAATGTGGGAAAACGAATACGGAGGCGAAAAGACATATATACTGAATGCCGAAAAGGGCAAGAAGTATCCTGTCAAGATTGAATACATGCAGCGTATAGGCAGTGCAGACCTCAACTTCGAGATCGGAACACGCCAGGCAGTCGACTACGCTGCTACGGCGGCCAAAGTGAAAGATGCCGATGTAATCGTCTTTGCCGGCGGTATCTCTCCGCGTCTGGAAGGTGAAGAAATGCCGGTCAACGTAGAAGGATTCAAGAAAGGCGACCGAACCAATATCGAAATTCCGAAAGTACAGCAGGAAATGGTAAAAGCCCTGAAAGCGACAGGCAAGCCGGTTGTCTATGTGCTTTGTACCGGTAGCGCACTGGCCCTGAACTGGGAAGATGCCAATATCGACGCAATCCTGAATGCCTGGTACGGCGGCCAGGAAGCAGGGACAGCCGTCGCCGACATCCTGTTTGGTGACTACAATCCATCAGGCCGTCTGCCAATTACGTTCTATAAGTCGGTCGACCAATTGCCGGACTTCCAGGATTACAGCATGAAAGGACGTACCTACCGTTATATGACACAAACGCCGCTTTATCCGTTCGGATACGGTTTGAGTTACACCAATTTTGCTTACCGGAATGCAAAACTCTCCTCTGGCAAAATCACGAAAGACCAGTCTGTAACGCTTACATTCGACATTACCAACACCGGTAAAATGGATGGCGACGAGGTGGCACAGGTTTACATCAAGAACCCGAACGATCCGGAAGGACCGATCAAGGCGTTGAAAGCATTCGCCCGCGTCAACGTAAAAGCCGGAAACACACAGGAAGTCAACATCGATTTGTCTCCGAAAGCCTTCTATTCTTTTAATGACAATACGCAGACAATGGAAGTCCGCCCTGGAAAATACCAGATCCTGTACGGAGGTTCATCGGATGACAAGGCTTTGCAAAAGATAGAGTTGGAGATTGAATGATTTCGTAACATCTACTCACAAAAAAAGGAGCAAACCTGAATTTGCTCCTTTTTTTATTCCTATCGGATAAATCCCTTTTACCCGATATATGTTTCCATAAACTTGGCACCCGGGACCGGTGAGATCGTTACCACATCGGTATCAGCCGGTATCAGCACCGTCTGTCCCTGATGGATATAGATTTCATTTCCCTTATTGTCGCGGATGGAAGCCTTGCCTTCCATGCAAATGTAGACAACAAAAGAATCCAGTTCAGAGAAATTGCGCACCATGATCGTATCGATATCCAGCAGGTTCGTCGTGAAATATTTGCAGCTTGCCAGTTCTACGGTTGCATTCGTATGTGCCTTGTAGTGGGTACGGTAATCCGGATACAGCGTATAGTCTATCGCATCCTTTGCCAACTCGGTATGCAGTTCACGTCCTTTTCCGTCCGGACCTTTACGGTCGTAGTCGTAAATACGGTACGTGATATTGCTTGTCTGCTGTATCTCGGCGATGAAGCAACCCGAACCGATCGCGTGTACACGGCCGGCAGGCAAGAAGAAAACATCGCCCGGAGAGACTTCATAACGCTGCAGGACATCCATAATTGTATTATCCTGTACACGTTTCACATACTCGTCGGCATCGATCTGTTTGGAGAAACCGGAATATAAGCCGGCGCCCTTGGCTGCCTTTATCACATACCACATCTCGGTCTTGCCGAAAGAGTTATGGCGTTTTTTAGCCAGTTCGTCATCCGGATGCACCTGGATAGACAAATCGTCGCGCGCATCGATAAACTTAATCAGCAGAGGAAAAGTAGAACCGAACTGTTCCACCACCTTCTCGCCCAACAGCTGCGGGCCATACGTACGGATCAGTTCATCCAGCGTCTTACCTTCCAATGCGCCATTATCAACGACGGAATAATTACCCTCCACATGTGAAAGTTCCCAACTTTCGCCGATGCCGTCCTGCACCGGAGTGATGCCCTTAAACGGGCAGATATCAGAGCCTCCCCAGATTATGTTCTTGAGGATCGGCTTAAATGTCATAGGATATAACATACTTACGTTTCTGGTTTTACACCTTATTTATTTTGTTACTTTTACCTTTCTCAATACAACAGCGCTACGGGCCGGAATGTATAATTTGAGCCATTCTTTTTTCTCTTTTTTATACAATGGGTCGAGTTGTGTGAAATGACGGATAGAATCGTCCGAAAGTCCGAAACCGCCAAAACGGGTAGCGTCGGTATTCAAAAGCACTTCATATTCGCCTTTGGGAACCAGGAATCCGTAGTCGGTAAATGACTTTATCGGATTGAAATTGAAGACGAATACCAGATCTTTGCGCATATAAGCCAGGATCTGATCGCCGTCGTTATCCCATACTTTCTGTATCGGAGTGGATTGGAAATTCTTCACACTGCGGATTATCTCCAGCATCTCGCGGTCGAAATCGCCCAGATAATGGTACTTCAAATCCATATTATCCACCAACTCCCACTGCCGACGGGCATATTTATAAGACCAGCCATTACCTTCACGCGGGAAATCAATCCATTCGGGATGCCCGAATTCATTTCCCATAAAGTTCAGATAACCGCCGTTAATGGTAGAAGCCGTAACCAGACGGATCATCTTATGCAAAGCGATACCACGTTCGACAGTCAGGCTATGATCGTCTTTCTGCATATGCCAATACATATCCGCGTCGATCAGGCGGAAGATAATCGTCTTATCGCCTACCAAGGCCTGGTCATGGCTTTCTGCATAGCTGATCGTCTTCTCGTCCGCACGGCGGTTAGTCGTTTCCCACCAGATAGAAGAGGGATGCCAGTCTTCGTCTTTCTTTTCCTTGATTGTCTTGATCCAGTAATCCGGAATATTCATCGCCATACGATAATCGAAGCCGTAGCCTCCATCTTCATATTTGGCAGCTAACCCCGGCATTCCACTCACCTCTTCGGCGATTGTAATGGCATTCTTATTGACTTCGTGGATCAGCTTATTAGCCAATGTCAGATAGGCGATAGCGTCACCATCCTGATGACCGTTGAAATAGTCACCGTAATTGCAGAATGCCTCACCCAATCCGTGACTGTAATAAAGCATGGAAGTCACCCCGTCAAAACGGAAGCCGTCGAATTTATACTCATCCAACCAGAACTTGCAGTTTGACAACAGGAAGTGAAGCACTTCGTTCTTGCCATAATCGAAACAAAGGGAATCCCATGCCGGATGTTCGCGACGGGTACCGCCCAGGAAATATTGGGTATAGGAACCGTCAAAGCGTCCCAAGCCTTCCACCTCATTCTTTACGGCATGGCTATGGACAATATCCATAATAACTGCGATCCCCATACCATGAGCGTCATCGATCAGGTGTTTCAGCTCTTCCGGCGTCCCGAAACGGGAAGAAGCGGCAAAGAAGCTGCTGACATGATAACCGAACGACCCGTAATAGGGATGTTCCTGAATAGCCATGATCTGAATGGCATTATACCCTTCTTTTGCAACGCGGGGCAATACATTCCGGCGGAACTCGTCATACGTGCCGACCTTTTCCTCGTTGGAAGACATACCGATATGGCATTCGTAGATCAACAGAGGGGAAACATCCGGTTTAAACCGTTTATGCTTAAACACATACGACTCTTCCGGATTCCATACCTGCGCACTGAATATTTTGGTATTCTCGTCCTGAACGACACGCCGTATCCAGGCCGGGATACGTTCTCCACTGCCACCTTCCCACTCCACTAAGAGCTTGAACAGGTCTTCATGATGCAATAAATCTTCCGCAAGCGTGATCTCCCAGATGCCATTACCCAACCGTTTCAGTTTATACTGATCTTCCTTCTTCCAATCGTTGAAAGTTCCGATCAGATAGATAGCGGTGGCATTGGGCGCCCATTCGCGGAATATCCATCCTGTTTTTGTTTTATGCAACCCGAAGTAAAGATACCCGGAGGCCATTTCCGACAACGTTTGTCTGCCGTTACCTGTCAGGCTCTTCTCCTTGTTTACCACGTATTGGTACCGTCCTTCTATTGCCTCCTTATAGGGGGCCAGCCAAGGGTCATTCTTTATTAGATTTAGCGACTCCATGATTTTTTGAGATTGGTTTCGCACAAAGATAGAAGAAAAAACTAACAATGCCGCAAAAACAAGGCCATTAATAAAGTTTCACCAGCGAAATACTAAATATTTAATTCCTTTTGTTATTTTTGCAAGAAACCGTTTATTGTTGGCAGATGAGTAAAGGAACAAAGAGTATAGCCTTTTATTTGATGATGATCCTGGTCTTTGGCTCGCTGATGTATTTTATAGTCAAAGAAGGAGAAAGCCGGCAGGTCGAAACAGCGATCCAGTCGATGCAGAATCCCCCCAAAAACATGGGGGAAGGCTTCTTTGTGTTTTTAGATTCCGTCACTCACCATATCCAGTCATCCATTGGGATTCTTCTTTTGCAGATCATTACGATATTGATTGTCTGCCGTCTGTTCGGCTGGTTGTTTCAAAAGATCGGGCAACCGACCGTTATCGGCGAGATCGTGGCAGGTATCGTACTCGGCCCGTCCGTGCTCGGACATCTCCTGCCGGGAGTATCCGCGTTCCTCTTCCCCCCTGACTCCTTAGGCAATATCACCATATTGAGCCAATTCGGTCTGATCCTCTTTATGTTTGCCATCGGGATGGAGTTAGATATCGGTGAAGTCCGGAAGAAGCTGAAAGAAACGATACTGATCAGCCATACGAGCACGATCGTCCCGTTCTTTTTCGGTATGCTGACAGCCTACTATGTCTATGAATCCTACGCACACAAAGGGACACCTTTCCTCTCGTTCGCCTTATTCATAGGGATTGCCATGAGTATCACGGCTTTCCCCGTACTGGCGCGTATCATCCAGGAAAAAGGGCTGACAAAAACACATTTAGGAACAATCTCACTGGCAAGCGCCGCCAATGGAGATATCACGGCCTGGTGCCTGCTGGCCGTCGTGATCGCCATTGCACAAGCCGGTAGCATGTTGAGTGCCGTTTACAATATACTGTTCTCCATCCTCTATATCCTGTTCATGTTTTTTGCCGTACGTCCTTTTTTGCGGATGATCGGACATATCTACCATAATAAAGAGGTAATAGACAAAGCACTGGTGGCATTGATGTTCCTGCTGCTGATTGTTTCCTCCTATTTCACCGAGATATTAGGGTTGCACGCCCTTTTCGGAGCCTTTATCGCGGGTGTGGTCATGCCGGGAAACATCAAATTCCGCAAGATCATGACGGAGAAGGTCGAAGATGTATCGCTGGCGCTCTTCCTGCCGCTCTTCTTCGTTTCGACCGGGTTGCGTACGGAAATCGGACTGTTGAACACCCCGGAACTATGGGCGATGTGCGGCATCTTCATCGTTGTCGCTATTATCGGAAAATTCGGAGGCGCCATGTTCTCGGCACGCTTCGTTGGGGAAAGCTGGAAAGACAGCCTCTACATCGGGGCGTTGATGAACACGCGCGGTCTGATGGAGCTGGTCGTTCTGACGATCGGTTATGAGATGAAGATATTACCGCCTTCCATATTCGTCATGCTGGTCCTGATGACATTGGTCACGACATTCATGACTACTCCGCTGGTTTCCTTTATCCGGTTCTGTTTCAAGACTCGTGAGAAGCTCAAGGGACATCAGCAATATATAGATCCGACAACCGGGGCATTTAAAGTCCTGCTTTCATTCGGACGCGCCGGAAACGGACAGATTATGCTGGACGTCGCCCACCAGATGTTTGCCAGAGGCAAGAAAAAACTGGACCTGACAGCCCTGCACCTGACCGTAGGTTCAGATGTCAACCCGTTGCACACGGACAACTTCGAGGAGGTCAGCTTCGGCCCTATCCTGTATGGCGCCAAGAAGTTAGGCATGCAGATACACACCCGTTACGAGGTGTCAAACAATGCCGGCCAGGACATCTGCGACATTGTCAACAATGAAGGATTCGATTTCCTGCTGGTCGGTTCCGGTATCTCGATGAGCGATTCGCCTGACGATATCGCAGCAAACCGCTATCGTGCGTCCTTCTATAACCGCTACTTCAAACGGCTCAAAGCGCCCGAATCCTGGTTCTATCCCGGTGCTCTGCTGAAAGATAAAACCAAGATGTTCATTGCACGCAGCAACTGCGATGTCGGCGTATTCATCAACCGCAATTTCGTTAAAGCGACTCATGTGTTAGTGATCATCAGCACGGAAGAAGATCTCTTCTTGCTGGATTACACAAGCACGCTGTTGAAAACGACTCACAGCTCCGTCGGCATTGTGAACAAAGCAAGCACGACAACACCGGGATACGACAAGATCGTTAAAGCGATTGAAGATTTCACGGTATCGACCCCTCAGACAAACCTGTTGCCGGACAAGGATCTGACGCCGGAACTATTCAACGGTTACAACTTTATGCTGATCGGCTACAATACCTGGAACGACGTATCGGAACACCGTAAAGAAGCGCTTCAGAAAATGCCGTCGACATTAATTCTGAGCAAAAACCAGTACGAGCAGAAATGAGAAGATATTTCATCTATCTCTTCTTATTATGTAACATTACATATATAGCACGGGGAGAAACTCTTAAATACGATTATTTCAATCACTTAGGAATAGAAAACGGACTGTCCCAACTCTCGGTCCTGGATATCTTCCAGGATTCCGACGGATACTTATGGATGGGTACGAGAAACGGAGCCAACCAATATGACGGATACGAGTTTAAGGTTTACCGGAACGAAGTAAACGACTCCACCACCCTCAGCGATAGCCATATCCTGGCAATTACCGAAGATCAAGCGAAGAACATCTGGATCGGGACAACCAACGGGCTTAACTCGATTCGTTATGCTGATAAAAAGGTATTCCGCTTTTATCCGAACGAAGTTTCACAGAATCAGAAGATCCCCTGTTTCCTACTCCATAAGAAAGATTCCCTCCTGTATACGTTTTCCGGCAACCGGTTGTATCTCTGTCAAACCGACAATACGCTGACCTGCCGACAGACACTAAACGAGATCAAAGGAACTGTAAATGCCGTTTCGCAGGCCGAAGATGGAACAATCTATATCGGAACAACCCGGGAAGGGCTGTTTATTTATTCGGCGAACTGGGAATTTATCCGTCACCTCAATCTGCCTCAACTGGCAACGGACCATACCCAGCAGGATATTATCAATACGATACTGGCCGGTCCCAATGGCCAGGTCTGGATAGGAACCTACATACACGGGATCTATCTCTACAATTCCCGGACACAACAAATCAGTCATTTCGATAAAGAAAATTCGAACTTGTCCAACCCCTCCGTCTGGAAATTCGCTTATCTGAACCAGGACTCCTTACTAATCGGGACCTTTGGCGGAATGAACATACTGGATTTGAAAACAAAGGAGATAAAACCATTTACCATATTCACAGGCGACAACAACGAGTTCGAGATTTCCTCCATCCACAGCCTGCTGACTGATAAAAACCAGACATTATGGGTCGGGACCTATACAAACGGAGTTTATTACCACAGCCCGTACCAGAACAACGTAACCATGATCTATCCCAACAACTTCTCCCATTTGATCATCGGGAAAGGAGAAACCGACAAAGACGGGAATATCTGGTTTGCAACGGAAGGAGCCGGTTTATTCTTCTACAATCCGGTCACCCAAGAGCAGAAGCTCTTCCCCATAAAAAAGCCTTACGGTAAAGAAAACTACAATATCAATATCATCAAGTCTATTAAAATCGACGGGAATACCATATATTGCTCCACCCATTACGGAACGGTATATACATTCGATATTGCCAAAGAGACATTCACCCTCCTCCACGATTTCAGTTTCAATGACATCAACTCCCTGTTTATCGACAGCAAAAAAAGATTATGGATTCCGACGAACAGCAATAAAGCACTCGTCTTAGTCAGGAACGGTCAATACATAAATTCATTCCCAACGGCAAACGGACCGCAACCATTCAAACAGGTGTCCGTCATTGAAGAAATATCACCGGATATATTCCTGATCGGGACCAGCCAGGACAGCCTTTATTTATATGACATGCAAAAAGGCCGGCGGGAAAACCTGACTTACAAACTGCTCCATAACGGATCGCATGTACGGTCCGGAGAAATCACCGCTATATTGCAGGACAGGCACCGGCAAATATGGATATCCACGACAAAGAACGGGCTGTTCCGCCTGAGTCATTCCCTGGACGTTTTAAAACATTATCAAAAGGAAGACGGCATCCCCGACAGTTACATAGCCCAGTTCGTAGAAGATGAGAACGGAGATTTATGGGCCACGACAACCCGGCATATATATAAGTTAGATGCCTCAAAAGACATCTTTACACCGATAGAACATCCCTACGTCATGGAGTTCTCTAAATTTGCAAGTACAGCCTCTCATAACGGCCAGCTATATTTCCCCGGGAACAAAGGAATACTGGCCCTATCCCTCAGGCAAAAGAAGATGAATCCCTACGAACCGCCGGTATATATAACGTCTGTCGACATCAATACGCAAAAGACCTTATTGCCACCTGCTTTCCAGAATGGGTTCAAAACCGATTACAAGCACAACAACTTAACGATCAGATACACAGGGATCAATTATATCCACCCTGCGACGAACCAGTACGCTTACAGGCTGGTCGGGACAGATATGGACTGGCATTATGTCGGTAACCGCCGTGAAGCCTACTACAGCAACCTGCAACCGGGCACATACACATTTGAAGTCATAGCATCCAACAACGACAACCTATGGAACCACCGGGGAGCCAGCCTGCAGATAACCATAACACCGCCTATATACAAAACAGGATGGGCATACCTGCTCTATTTCGTGCTGGCCGCTTCATGTATCACCGTCATATTTCGCTTTTTCCAACAGAAGCAGGAGAATGAACGGGAGATCCGTTATCGCCGGAAAGAACAAAAGAGAACCAATGAACTTCATCAGGAACGGATGCAGATGTTCACGAACTTCTCCCATGAATTACGCACCCCTCTCACCCTGATCATTAACCCGTTAAATGATTTACTGGAACGCGTGTCCTTCTCACCGGAAGTAAAAGAGGCATTACAACTGATCAAAAAGAATACAGGGCGGATGCTG
The DNA here is from genome assembly GCA_900552465.1 of uncultured Parabacteroides sp. Classification (GTDB taxonomy): domain Bacteria; phylum Bacteroidota; class Bacteroidia; order Bacteroidales; family Tannerellaceae; genus Parabacteroides. The sequence goes on from URZO01000031.1 coordinate 12,815, forward strand.
TTGTTGGTAAACAACCTGATGGATATCCAGAAATATGAAGCCGAGAAATCCCATTTACAAGCAACCCGTTTCGATTTCGTCCCCTTTATTCAGGAGATCTGCCATTCTTTCGAAAGCGTAGCCGGCAATCGGAATATCAGGTTTACGCTCATAAACAAGTTGCCGGACTCCTATTCAGTCTTTTTGGACAGGACCGAAATCGAGAAAGTATTCTTTAACCTGCTCTCAAACGCATTCAAGTTCACACCTCCGGAAGGCGAGGTTTCTATCCTCATACAGACTTTATCGCAACAGAGTTGTAAAGACCTCCCCTTATTCCCCGCCCGGCAGAGCGCCGTCCTGGTCGAAGCGAACTATCTGTACATAGAAGTAAAAGACACCGGTAAAGGATTCGACGGCAAAAAGGCAGAGAAGATATTCGAGCCGTTCTACCGCTCACAAGAAGATATACACCAGCAGATACCGGGTACCGGAATCGGGCTGAGCCTGACACGCTCCATCGTCCGGCAACACAACGGCTGTATCTGGCCCAAAAGTTCGGAGCAGGGAGGAACGACCTTCATGCTGCTTCTGCCCGATACGGAAAAGCAGGAAACAGAAATTACCTCCGGGATCAACAGGGAAGTCACCCTGTTACTTGCAGAATCCGAAGCGAAGCATAAACCGATGATCTTGCTGGCCGACGATAATCAGGAAATCCTTCAGTACCTGGAACAGCAACTGAGCAACGAATACGTCATAGCCAAGGCATTCAACGGGAAAGAGGCGCTAAGGCTGATTGAAGAGGTCAATCCGGATATCGTGGTCAGCGATGTCATGATGCCGGAAATGAACGGGTTGGAACTTTGCAGGCATATCAAAGAAGAACAAAACCTCTGCCATATACCCGTAATCCTCCTCACCGCCAAATCGATGGTCTCCCAGATAGAAGAAGGGCTGGAAACAGGGGCTGACGACTACATGGTGAAACCGTTCCGTATATCTTTATTGAAGGCCCGCATCAAAAACATCCTGTCTTCACGGGAGAAGATGAAAACGATATACGGAGGCACCCTTTCGCTAAAACAGTTCGGACTGGAAGAGCCGGAAGAAGATGGCGACTTCCTGGCCCAATATATCGGAATTGTAAAAAAACATATCTCAGACCCCGATCTGGATATCTCCGTCATCTACGAGGCGCTGGGCATGAGCAGGGCCAACTTTTACCGGAAAGTAAAAGCCATCACCGGACTTTCCCCGAATGAACTGATCAGGAACATACGCCTCGAGGCCGGTGCAAAACTGCTAAAAGAATCGGACATGAATATTTCCGAGATCGCAGAGCACGTCGGTTTCAGCAGCAGCTCCTATTTTGCCCGCAGCTTCAAGGCGACCTACGGGATATCGCCCACAGAATACCAGAAGAAACAGACTAAATGAGATTTCTGTACTAATTTATGAGATGATTTTACCAACCAGGCCTCGCCTCCGTTCCTACTTTTGGCAAAAAAACAGAACATCTCCGTTTGTCAAAAGTTCTAATTATATATACATATGAAAAACGTTTCACATCTTCACCAATTGGCATACATAATCTGTATGCTGTTCACCTGTTTCTCCTCCAAAGGGCAGACCCAGGAAATGGACCTCTCCGGAAAATGGGGGTTCCAAACAGACTTAATGGATTTCAGACGCGGCTCCCTGGATGTCCGCTATATGCACCGCCTGCAGGAATCCATCACGCTGCCCGGCATCACCGACAATTACCAGATCGGATACAAATCGCCTTACCGCCATCTGGACCGGTTGACACGCCTGTACGAATACATGGGACCGGCCTGGTACCAGCGCAAAATCGCCATTCCTAAAGAATGGAAAGGAAAACGCATCTTCCTCTATTTCGAACGGACGCACTGGCTTAGCTCCATTTACGTCGGTAAAGAGGAAGTCAGCAAGATTGACTACGTAAGCGTACCGCACAACCACGAACTGACCGGGTTCGTAAAGCCGGGAAAAACCGAACTGATCACCGTCTGCATCGACAACCGTTACCAATATGACACACACAAATGGGACCACGCCCATACCGAGTTCACGCAGATCAACTGGAACGGCATCCTGGGAGAAATCAAATTAGTGGCTGTCGATCCGATCTATTTCGACGACATGCAAATCTATCCGAATATAGCAGACAACAGCGTGAAAGTAAAAATGCAGATCAATAACTGTACGAAGAAACCTTTCACCGGAACTCTGACCTTCCATGTCACCGGTACGGATTATAAACTGACCACCGATGTTGCCGTAAGCGGAAAAGACACGGTCGAATACATCGAGCAGACCATCCCGCTGGGAAAGAAAATCCGGCTATGGGACGAGTTCCAGCCCAACCTATACCAGTTGGAATGCAAGCTGAGCACGACAGCAGCCGACCAAAGTTATGAGTATTCCAAACAGGCAACCTTCGGCATGCGCGAAGTAGCCGCCAGCAGAGACCACGTCCTGATTAACGGACACCCCGTACACCTGCGCGGAACGGTAGAAAACGCCGTATTCCCCCAAACTGGCTACGCGCCGGTCGACGACGCTTCCTGGGAACGTATCCTGAATATTCTGAAAGAATACGGGATGAACCACATGCGCTTCCACTCTTGGTGCCCGCCGGCAGCCGCTTTCCGGGCAGCCGACAAATTAGGCGTCTACCTGGAAGTCGAAATGCCGATGTGGGGAAAAGATGCGGAACCCGACGAGAAACGCTATGACTTCTTCCGTCGCGAACAGAAGGCCATCCTAAAAGAATATGGTAACCATCCCTCGTTCGTCCTGTATTGCAACGGTAACGAGATTACCGGGAACTTCGATTTCATCGAAGAGCTGACACACACCGGCCGCGAGCTGGACAACCGCCATCTGTTCAGCGGATCGACCGCCCGCAAACGCGTCAACTCAGACCAGTTCTACACGACCCACCAAACGAGTAAAGGCCACATGGCGATCTACGAAGGCCGCCCCTATACCGACTGGGACAAAAACAAGGAATTGGGGATCGACGTCCCCGTCATTTCCCATGAATCAGGCCAGCGTTGCATATATCCCAACTATAAGGAGATCGATTATTATACCGGCCCCGTACGCGCCCGCAACTTCGAGGTTTTCCGGGAACTGCTGGACAAGAACCACATGCTGGACCAGGCCGACGACTTCTTCAAAGCATCGGGCGCCCTGACCGTAATCGAGTATAAAGACGTGATCGAAGCCCAGCTCCGTACGACACTGGCCGGAGGTTTCCAGCTCCTGTCCCTCAACGACTTTACCGGACAAGGCTATGCGCCCGTCGGGATACTGGACCCGTTCTGGAACTCGAAAGGGCTGGTTACACCCGAAAAGTTTCGGGAGTCCTGCGCCCCGACCGTCCCGCTGCTGCGTTTCGAGAAAAGAACGTTCTATCAGGACGAGACGTTCCGGGCAAAAGCCGAAGTGTATAATTATGGTCCCGCCGTCCTCAGGAACGCCAAACTGAAATGGTTTGTGACAGACATGTCCGGCCGTACGTTGGCTTCCGGCAAGCTGAAAACACAGACAATCCGGAACTACGAAGTCTCCCCTGTCGGCGAATTCAGCTTCGATTTCGGCAAACTGACGGAACCTCAGCGCCTGACTGTTCATTTCACGATAAACGACACGCTGAACAACGACTGGGACATTTGGGTGTATCCGCGCCAGCCCGAACTGATGCAATCTACCGCCGACGTGCTCTACACAACCGTCTACGACGAAAGAGCAAAGCAATACCTGGAACAAGGCAAGAAGGTCGTGTTATGCCCGATGCCCAACCGTGTAAAAGGACGTAAGTCGACTTTCCACAACCACTTCTGGAACCCGATCATGTTCAAATGGCCGCCTATGACCATCGGTTGCCTGATCCACAACACACAGCCGGTCTTTGCCGATTTCATCACCGACAACCACACCGACTGGCAATGGTGGGATATCCTGGAAAATGCGAAAGTAATCGAGATGACGAACGCCCCGCAGGCATTGCGTCCTTTCATTCAAGTGATCGACAGCTACGACAACAACCAGAAATTAGGCATCGGCTTCGAAGCTAAAGTAAAGAACGGGCAACTGCTCGTATTAGCTGTCGACACGAAAAAGGACATCGACAAACGCCCGGCCACCCGCCAGTTGCTGAAAAGCATCGACACGTATGTAAAAAGCGGCAAGTTCAACCCGCAGGTACAAGTGGACGAATCCTTTATTCAATCCTTTCTGATAAAATAACTAAATCTTATGAAACGATATTTATTATCCGCCGCCTGCTTATGGCTTAGCTCCGTAGTCTCTTTCAGCCAGGAAATACAAATAACAGCGTTTGCCCCTCTGAACCAGATCAGCGGAGAAGTTTTCGAATCACCGGAGCTGATGTCTATGAATGATATGGGCATCAATTTCGGCTATGCGCTTTATGAGACTGAAATCAATGTAGAAGAAGAGAATCCCGTTCTCGAAGTCGAAAACGTACGGGATTATGCAACGGTCTACCTGAACGGGAAATTACAAGGAGAGCTGACAGACGGCAGGAAGGAACTGGCGCTGAATGCCACACCCGCCACCTACAAAATGCAGATCTATGCCGAAAACATCGGACGTATCACATACGGACCGGAGATACTGGACAACTCCAAAGGGCTCTTCGGACATATTTCGCTCAACGACGCGGCCATTGAAAACTGGAAGATGATGCCGCTTCTTGTCAAAGAGGCCTCTATCGAAGGACTTACGTTCGGGAGTAATAAAGAGGGTGAGTCTCCCTGTTTCCATAAAGGGACGTTCGAAATCGTTACACCGAAAGACTGCTATATCAACATAAAAGGCTGGGGAATGGGTGAACTGTGGGTGAATGGCGAATATCAAGGCTCCTATTGGGAAGAGAACGCCGCCCAATCTGTTGAAATCCCGGCTTCCGCATTGAAGCAGGGGAAAAACGAAGTCGTCCTGTTTGAACTGAAGAACAACGACCGGCAATCCGTTTCCCTGTCGGACGAACCGGTATATAAATAACATCGGGGCGAATCTATCGGAAATAAAGAGAGGCGATGTAGGAAGATACCTTCACAACACCGCCTCTCTTGTTTAGTTAAGGCTAAGCATATATCAATTAGTATGTTTTCTTCTTTTATTCGAATCCGGCATGTTCTCCCTTGATGGAGAAGGAGTCGGCTTCACGCTTTTTCTCGCCCGTGTACATCCAATCGATGGAATCTTCATACGTCTTTCCATCTTTACTTACGACGGTCTTCACGATGTTCTTTCCATTTGCCAGCGTAACATTGTCTATTATATAATGTACATCCGTATAGCCCTTATGAATGCCGGACAGTTCTTTGCCGTTGAGAAATACTTTCGGTTCACCGATATTGGAGTAGACCGTGATGGAAGTCACTTTCTTTTCGCGGTCCACATTGCGACGCTGCGTCAGATATAAGACAGGGTCTTCGCTCCAGTTTGCCTTATACCAGAAATAAGAATCCTTCTTCGTCTTGCGGTCGAACGTCACCAGACCTTTCATGTTGCGGGCCGGAAGGTCGCCGCGACTTGCCAGGGGAGTGGCGAAATCGAACGTATTCCACAGATAAGAAGCGACGATATACGGATGCTTGGCGATCACGCTCCACTGATATTCATGGGTCTTTGTCTGGAAAGTTTCCGGGTAGAACGGTTTTGTCCAGTTAAGCGAATTGTCGAGGTATTCCGTCTGGTGGGCTAGGTTGGCGTCCGCTCCATACTCCGTCAGCATCAGTTTCTGATCCGGATACTCTTTCTCCAAGCCTTCCACCCAAGGCTCGATGTCCTGCAACTTCTTTTCATACCAGCCGAAATAGCGGTTCATCCCCTGGATATCGGCATTCAGGTTGACCGGATGTTCCATGTGTCCGTAGCCATTCACCGAAACCGTGTAGCGGTCCGGATCTTCCGTCTTTGCCAGGTCGTGCAACGACTTGGTCAATTCCTTCGTATATTCATGCGGGTGATAGACTTCGTTATGCAATCCCCAGACATAGATAGAAGGGTGGTTGAAGCTCTGGCGGATCAGTTCGCGAAGCTGGTTGCGTGCATTCTCAGCCTCCTGCCCCGTCACGCGGTTGACAAAAGGAATCTCCGCCCAGATGATCAGTCCCAGGCTGTCGCAACGGGAATACAGGTAGTCCGACTGCTGGTAATGGGCAAAACGGACAGTCGTCGCACCGATATCCATAATGGTAGCCAGGTCGAAATCGTGGTTTTCGTTCCTCAACGCACTGCCCAACCCCCACCAGTCCTGATGGCGGGTGACGCCATACATCGGATATTTCTCTCCGTTCAGATAGAAACCTTTACCAGCCACGATCTCATACTTGCGCAAGCCCAACGGCTGGACAACCTCGTCGATCACCTTCCCGTTCTGAATGAGGCGGCTCACAACCTTATACAAGTAAGGATTCTTACGTCCCTGCCACAAAGTCGGGTTCTTGATTTTGAAATCAGCCTCGAATGTCTGGACGCCCTGCGCGGTCAGGTCAAACGAGCGGCTCTCGGTGGCCACCTGTTTGCCTTCGCGATCATAAACCGTATTCTGCAACGTGAGCGGGGCGGGCTGCAAGGTCCCGTTATCCAGTTTCACTTTAACCTTTACATCGGCTTGTTTTCTGGAAACATTCTTCTGGGTTATATAGACGCCAGAAGAGGCACAATCGGTGACGCATATATTATAAGGCTCGGTCACGATCAGCCACACCGGCCGATACATACCGCCATATACACCGAAGAGCACATGGTTGACCGGAATCACGTCCGGGCGCGACGCGTTGTCAGCTTTCACGATAATCTCATTATTCTCTCCCGCCTTCAGCAGTGTCCCGATCTCGCAGGAGAAAGCCGAATAAGCACCCTTATGTGTAGCGGCAAGCGAACCGTTCACATACACTTCTGCCGTAGCGCCCACCCCTTCAAAACGGAGGAAGACGCGCTTACCTTTCATTTCGGCGGGGAAAAAATATTGTTTTTTGTAATAGGCCGCCCCTTCGTAAAAATTATTGAACTCCACCTGCATGTCTCTCGCATTCCAGGTATGGGGAATCTCCACTTCCTTCCATCCTCTCTCCCATTTCGGCGCATTCACCGCCAGCTCCTTACCCGCCGGCGCTTTCTTAAATACCCAGCCGGAATTAAACGACTCCACAATCCGGCCTTCAGCCTGCAAGGCAAAACATACGCAGGCCAGCAATAAGGTTAAACTCAATACTCGTTTATTCATGATGTTTTAATTGATTGAAGTGCAAAAATAAGATTATAACCTTTCCTGACCGTGTAAAATCATCTCAATCCTGTTAAAGATCGTCTCCAAATCGTTATCTTTGCAGAAACTACAAATGATGAACCGACTCTATATTCTCTATTTAATACTGGCGATGCTATATGCAAACCCGGCATATAGCATCGATTTTTTCTTCTCCCACCTGGGAGTAGAAAACGGCCTGTCGCAAGTTTCAGTTCTGGATATTTTTCAAGATTCGGACGGATATATCTGGTTCGGAACACGTAACGGCGCCAACCGCTATGACGGCTATGAATTCATTATCTACCAGAACGAAGTAAACAACACCGCGACATTAAGCGACAACTATATCCGGGGATTTGCCGAAGACAGCCGGAAAAACATCTGGATAGGAACTTCAAACGGCGTCAATTGTATCGATTATAAAACAAAAAGAATAAGCCGTTTCTATCCCCGTAGTATTAATAAGGATTGTACCTCCAATGTCATCAACAAGTTACTGAGACACTCGGACGGGAATGTCTATGCTTTTTGCAGGCGCTATATCTTTAAATGTAAAACAGACCAAACGGTCGAGACTATATCAGCAGACGAGGCAATCGCATCGCCGGTTTACTCTGTTGCCCAAGATGACCGGGGAGATATCTATGTCGGGACCGAAAACACAGGATTATATATTTATTCCGCTGACTGGAAATTAAAACATCACGTTCTCTCCGGCAATAATGGGGAAAACAACAAACTGCCTGCCGGCACGATCATGGCCATATTGCCGGATAAGGACGGGAATATATGGATCGGCCTGGATGAAAACGGAATCTGCCTTTTCAATACCCGAACACAAACCCTGACCCACCTGCATAAAGAGAATTCAGGCCTGAACAACAACAGTATACGTACGCTTGTCTCTTATAACAATGATTCCATTTTAGTCGGTACCTTCGGAGGACTAAGCATCCTGAATAAAAAGAATCTGACCGTAACGCCTGCCGGCATCGATATATCCGGCAAAGGCGGGCTCAGCCATTATTCGATCCACAGCATGCTGATCGACAGGGATCAAACACTCTGGATCGGAACCTATTCCGCCGGGATCAATTACCATAGCCCTTTCTACCGGCCGGTCTCTTATATCACGACAAACGAATATGCCGGGATCATCGGCAAAGGACAAGAAGACAAATACGGAAATATGTGGTTCGCAACAGAAGGAGCCGGATTATTCTGCTATAACCCGCAGAACGGAAAGAAACAGCTCTATCCGATCAAACCGATTCAGGAAGGGAATTATGAAACCAATATAATTAAATCGATCCTGATACAGGGTGATTCAATCTTATGTTCCACCCACTTCGGTTCAGTCTACCTGTTCTCTATCCGGGACAAACAATACAAAATGTTGTATAACTTCCGACACAATGACATCTATTCCTTATATATAGACAGCAACAAACGACTCTGGATTCCGACTAACAGCGACGAGGATCTCGTCATGATAGACAAAGGCAAACAAATCAATTCGTTTGCGGCAAATGGGACGATCCGTTCCTTTAAGCGGATAACGATGATCCACGAAGTCCAGCCCGATCTTTTCCTGTTCGGATCACTCGCCGACAGCCTCTATCTGTATGATATGAAAAGAGAAACCGTCCGTAACCTTACTCCCGAACTACAATCCGATCCTCAACTAGAAAGATTGGGGAATATCACGGCCATCCTGCAAGATACTAATGAATATATCTGGATTTCTACCGGTAAGAACGGCTTATACCGTCTGGATACCAATCTGAAACTCCTCAAACATTATCAGAAGGAAGACGGTCTGTCCGTTAGCCAGATCAGTTCGTTGACTATAGATAAAAACCGGAATCTATGGGTCGCAACCGGAAGATCTTTATATAAACTAAACCGCGAGACAGATACTTTCAGTGAATTGCAAATTGCAGATATCCCGCCCCAGGAGTTTACTCTATTCTCGGGTAACAGTGTCTCTTCCGACGGTAACATCTATTTTCCCGGAGATAAAGGAATCCTGTTTTTCGATCCGGACAAAATAATGTTCAACCCCAATATCCCGGAAGTCCATCTTACTTCAATGATCTTAAACAACAAGGAAGAGGTTATCGGTAAGACCGGGAATCAGTCGATCACGCTCGGGGCCAACCAGAATAATATCACATTCAAATACACCGCTTTGAATTTCATTCATTCCGAAAGGAATCAATATGCCTATAAACTGGAGGGAGCCGATCCTACCTGGCACACGGTCGGCAATCGCCGGGAAGCCTACTACAGCAACCTGGCACCCGGGACTTACACTTTCCGGGTTAAGGCATCCAACAACGATGCTGTATGGAATCCGGAAGAAGCTATACTGCACATCACCATAAACCCGCCGTTCTATAAGACCTGGTGGGCATATCTACTGTACATCAGCCTTATCTCTTTCATCATCATCCGTGTTATCCGTTACCAGCACAACAAACATGAACGGGAGCGGGAAATGCATTATAAACAGATGGAACAGGATAAGGTCAACGAATTGCACAAAGAGCGAATGCGTATGTTCACCAATTTCTCGCATGAATTACGTACGCCTTTAACGCTTATTATCAACCCGTTGAACGACCTGATGCAATATGCATCCTTCTCCCCGGAAGTCAAAAAGGCCCTGCAACTGATTAAAAAGAATACCGGCCGCATGTTGCTTCTGGTCAACAACTTAATGGACATTCAGAAATACGAAGCCGGTAAAACGGTCTTGCAAAAAACATGTTTCAACTTCTCTGCTTTCATACAAGAGATGTATCATTCATTCGAAAGCGTCGCCAACAACCGGGAGATAACTTTCACTTTGGAAAATGAATTGCCGGATTCTTACCGGGTATGCTTCGACGAAGCCGAAATCGAAAAGATATTCTTCAACTTGCTGTCCAATGCATTCAAATTTACACCTTCGGAGGGACATATCACCCTTCGCGTCAGCACTGTCTCGCAGGCCGAATGCGAACTGCTCCCGAATTTCCCTTCCCAATACAATTCGATTTTAGTGGAAGGTAAATATCTGTTTATCGAGGTTATCGATACTGGAAAAGGTATCAGCGATCAGGAAGCGGAAAAAATATTCGAGCCGTTCTATCGTTCACAGGAAGATATACACCGACAGATATCCGGTACCGGTATAGGCTTAAGTCTGACCCGTTCCATTATCCTGCAACACAACGGTTGCATCTGGACAGTCAGTTCGGAAGAGAAGGGGACACATTTCATGTTTATCCTTCCCGATACAGAGGAACAGGAAGTCACGATCTCAGAGGAACCTGTCCTGTCGAAGTCCGCAGAAATCAGCAAGAAATTCAACCTGTTGGTCGAAGAGACAGAGAACAGGAACAAGCAAACAATCCTGCTGGTAGACGACAACCAGGAAGTGCTTCAATACCTGGAGCAACAGCTCAGCCTCGATTACATCATACTGAAAGCATTCAACGGGAAAGAAGCATTAACTGTAATCGAAGAATCATTCCCGCATATCGTAGTCAGTGATGTCATGATGCCTGAAATGAACGGGCTGGAACTGTGTAAGCGTATCAAAGAAAACCAGAATTACTGCCATATCCCGGTTATACTGCTTACCGCCAAATCTATGGTATCCCAGATCGAAGAAGGCTTGGAAGCCGGTGCCGACGATTATATCGTGAAGCCGTTCCAGGTATCCCTGTTGAAAGCGCGTATCCGGAACATACTTTCCCTGCGCAAGAAGATGAAGACAATCTACGGGGAATCGCTCTCGCTCAAGCAACTCGGAGTGGAAGAGCCGAAGGAAAACAATGATTTTCTTAAACAGTACATCGATATTGTAAAGGCCAACATATCCAATCCGGAACTCGATGTATCCGTCATCTATGAAGCATTAAACATGAGCCGGACTAATTTCTACAGGAAGGTAAAAGCTGTAACCGGCCTGTCTCCTATCGAGTTAATAAAGAATATTCGTCTTGAGGCAGGGGCTAAACTGTTAAAAGAATCAGACATGAATATTTCTGAGATCGCGCAACATGTCGGTTTCAGTAGCCGTTCCTATTTTGCCCGCAGTTTTAAGGCCGTCTACGGAATGTCGCCGACAGAATATCAGGAAACAGAGTCTCAAAATTCATCAAAATAAATGTTTTTTAGCACGTTGGTATATTTTTATCCCCTTTTGGAATGAAATTACTCGTTCTTGCCTTGCATCTTTCATTCTTTTGACACAAAAAACAAATAGGACCGACAGGTTAAGTATTAATTGTTTAATGTGCTAATAAATTATGAAAGGCATGAACAGACAACTACGAGGGAATTTGCCTCCCAATGAAAAGGCTAACGGAAAGAACAGGTTTCTTTCTTTGCTACTAATCTTTATGGCGTTTATATCCGTACAGGTATATGCGCAAGAAGTAAAAATCACCGGTACGGTAATTGCCGAAGCCGACAAGTTTCCGATTATCGGTGCCAACGTTCTGGTAAAAGGTTCGACTATCGGTACTGTAACCGATGTAGATGGAAACTTCTCCCTTAGCGTACCCCAAAACTCCACAATCGTTGTTTCATACATCGGATGTGAATCGCAGGAAATCAAAATCACAGGAGCCAAAACGCTGAACATTGTTTTAAAAGACAATGCTATCGGCTTGGATGACGTTGTGGTAATCGGTTACGGTTCTCAGCGTAAATCAGACTTGACAGGCGGCATCGTCGCTGTGGGCGAAGACAAGCTGAAAATGGTTTCAACGAACAACCTGATGGACAAGCTGGCCGGCCAGATTCCGGGTATGAACGTAACAACCGGCAATGCGAAGCCGGGTGAAGACCAATCACTGCGTGTACGTGGTGAAAACTCACTGAGTGCAGACAACTCTCCGCTGATCGTTATGGACGGTATCCCTTACAGCGGTTCTTTAGGAGATATCGATCCGGATATCATCGAGAACATGTCTGTATTGAAAGATGCATCTTCTGCTGCCATCTACGGTTCACGTGGTGCCAACGGTGTAATCCTGATCCAGACAAAGAAAGGTAAAAAAGGCGCACCGACCGTAACATACAAAGGACAAGTCGGTATGCAACAGGCACAACGCCGTATCGACATGATGAAAGGCGATGAATATGTAAAGTATACGCAGGACTACAACCGCATGAAATACGGTTATTCCGGAGATCAGCTCGACCCGCTGACGCTGCTCAACCCGAGCGAACGTACTAACTACCAGAACGGGTCTGAACTGGACTGGCAGGACATTATGTTCCGCAATGCGCTGACAACCAGCCACCAGATTAGTATTTCCGGTGGTACGGATGCAACAACTTACATGGCATCGATCTCTCACCTGAAAGAAGACGGTGTAATGGAGAACACCGGATTAAAACGTACCAACATCGCATTGAACATCACACAGGTATTAAACAAGTGGTTAACCGTCGGAATGGGAACACAAGCCATTCAAAAAGAATTCGGCGGAGAACAGCCTTACCTGGAAGCCGGACTGAAAATGAGTCCTTACGGTATTTACAAAGATGAAAACGACCGTTACGTCGACTATCCGATGGACCAGACTTTGTTCTACAATCCAATGGCTAACATCGACGCAACAAGCGACAAAACAAACCGTAACGTCTTTATTTCCACTTTCGCAGAAATCCAGTTCCCTATCGACGGCTTGTCATTCCGTACAAACTTCGGTTACAACTACCGTAACAACTTTGTCGGATCCTACTACGGAAGAAATACGCTTTCCGGAAAGAAGGTGAATGGATCTGCCTCTATCGAGAACATCCATTATTATGATTATACATGGGAAAACCTCCTGAAATATAACAAGACATTCGGCTTGCATAAAATCGATGCAACAGCCTTGTTCAGTATGCAGGAAACAACCAAGAAGGAAGCTAAAGAATCAGGCGAGAGCTTTGTAAACGATGATTCCGAATACCACAATATGGCCGGTGCCGAAAAGAATAAGGAAATCACATCCAAACTGACGGAAACAGCCATGTTATCTTATATGTTACGTTTGAACTATTCGTATGCCAACAAGTATTTACTGACGTTGACAGGCCGTTCGGACGGTTACTCTGCATTCGGTGCGAATAACAAATACGCATTCTTCCCCTCTGTGGCTGCAGCGTGGAACATTTCTTCCGAAGATTTCATGGAAAGCCAGTCAAACTATATGGATATGTTGAAAGTCCGTTTATCATGGGGTTCCAACGGTAACCAGGCTATCAATGCTTATCAGACACTCGACCGCCTGACACTGACCAACTACATCTGGGGTGACAACGGAACTGTTGTAAACGGAGCTTTCCTGCCTACGAACGGTGTCGGTAACCCGAACCTGAAATGGGAAACTTCACGCACAATCAATGCCGGTATCGACTTCAGTTTCTTCAACGGCCGTCTTTCCGGTAATATCGACATGTATGTAGTAAACACGAAAGATTTGTTGATGAGCCGTACCGTACCTTATATGAACGGCTACAAATCAATCATGGACAACGTCGGTAAAACCCGTAACAAGGGTGTTGAAATCGCTTTGAACTCTATCAATATCCAAAATCAGGATTTCAGCTGGAGCACAAACGTGAACTTCTCCCTGAACCGCGACAAGATTATCGAACTGCGTGGCGACGGAAAAGATGATATCACGAACAAATGGTTTATCGGAAAGCCTTTACGCGTATTCTATGACTACGACGTTATCGGAACATGGCAGGAAAATGAAACATTCGTTGAAAACGGACATACAATCAAATGGGATGCCGCAAGCGGAAAATATCTGAATGAAGATGGCGTTGAATACCAGAAGGGCGCTGTTCCGGGTTCTGCCAAACTGGAAGATAAAGACGGAAGCGGTTCAATCACTGCCGACGACAAGAAAATTATCGGTTCCAAACTGCCGAGCTTCCTGTTGTCAATGGGTAACCGTTTCGATTACAAGAATATCTATTTCTCATTCCTCCTGAACGGTGTATTCGGACAAACAAAAGAGTTGCACGACTACAACTTCGACCGTTGGATGTCGACATTCAACTATATCAGCGGAATGGATTACTGGACACCGGAAAACCCGACCAACAAAATGACATCGCCGGTATATATCCCTTACGATAAGCACTCATTCTATAAAAAGGTGAATTATGTAAATGTCAAGAATATCACATTAGGCTATACCTTCCCGAAAACAACATTAAACGCAATCGGGATCAGCGCCTTGTCTGTTAATGTCAGCGTAAACAACCTCTACACATTCAGTAATGTTGATAACTTCCTGAATCTGGATGACAACGATGTTAACAGGAATATCCTTGTAACCTATCCTACCGCCCGTTCTTATATGTTCGGATTAAATCTTACATTCTAAACTAATTAAAGAGAAATAAATTATGAAAAATATATTAGCGGCAGCAGCTGCAACATTTTTATTAGTAACATCCACCGGCTGCTCCGGTTTCCTGGATGAAGATCTGAAAAGCTCATTGGCTCCGGATAATACCTATACGAGCAGCTACGGCTTTGAAGTCGGCGTAACCGGCTTATACGGCTGGGCACGCTCCGAGTTTAACACTTGGGGAGGCGGAACAACAGGAAGTGGTACTACAAGCCAGGGACAGGCTTGTCCATACGAATCTTTCCAGGTTGCAACGGATATCGTCTATGCTGGTCTTGGCGACGGTTCGTTGGTGCCTTTTGAAAACTTATCCTACACACCGTCCACTACATTCGTTACGTCTTATTGGAACTGGGGATATGGTCTGATCGCTTCCGCAAATGAAATCCTTGAATATTCGGAAGGAGATGTAAACTGGGATAAACCGACAGACAAAGCCTACTATCAGGCTGTCGCCCGTTTCTTCCGCGCTTATGCATACCGGTACCTGGTATATCTGTACGGAGATGTTCCTTATGTAGACAAAATCGAGAAAAACTTCCGTATAGACTTTACCCGTACTCCTAAAGCTGAAGTATTAGGCAAGATGATCGAAGACTTGCAATTTGCAATCGCAAATCTTCCGGAAGATCCGGACAAAGTGGAAGTCGGCCAGCTGACAAAATGGGCCGCCCAACACATGCTGTCGGAAGTTTATCTCATGGCAGGTAAATATGCAGAAGCAGAAGTTGCAGCTAAGGCTGTTATCGACTGTGGTTACTTCAACCTGATGACTTCACGCTTCGGTGCCGATAAAGATCAGCAGGGAGATCCGTTCTCCGATATGTTCAAAGAGTATAACCAGAACCGTACTTCCGGAAACATGGAAAGTATCTGGGTTATGCAGCTTGAATATAACACTACCGGTGGTGGCGGAGAATATGAAGACTGGACAAAACGTGCCTGGGTTCCCAGATACTATAATGAAGACGGTTTCGTATTGGCTGATACTTTAGGCGGTCGTGGCCTGGCACAGATCGTTCCGTTCAAATGGTGGATCGAAAGCAGTGATTTCTTTGCTGCAACGGATATCCGTAACTCTGAATATAACATCAAGAGAAACTGGTATTACAACGATGCCACCTCTGATAAATATGGAAAGAAAGCTGAATTCACAGAAGATACATGGTCGAAACTTACTTTATTTCCGGCTGTAACCAAGTTTTTCTACGGAAAAGAAGATAACCTGAGCTACGGTGGTAACAACAAAGACCGTATGAAATTCCGTCTGGCTGAAACATACCTGCTGTTAGCAGAAGCTCGTCTGATGCAAAACAATACACAAGGTGCTGCAGAAGCAATCAACGTGGTTCGCAAACGTGCAAATGCCCCTGAGATTACTGCAAGCCAGGCAACAATTGACTTCCTGCTGGATGAACGTATCCGTGAATTGGTCGGAGAAGAACTGCGCCGCTTCACTTTGGTCCGCACAGGCAAGCTCGTTGAACGCGTTAAGAAATACAATCCGTATAGCAGCGCGATGGATGAACATAACACTTTGTGGCCGATCCCGCAGACAATCATCGACTCTAACACAGGCGCTGAATTCCCGCAGAACCCTGGGTATTAATTTAGGATTCCAATACCTACACACACTTATATTGAAAGGAGCTATGCCGCAAGGGTATAGCTCCTTTTCTTTTTATAGGCGAAAAGGGTTTGGTACGTTTTTGAATCATTTTGAGATGATATTATTATACCCGGAACCTTATCTTTCTTATTTTTGATGCAGAATTAAAATGATTAACACCAAGATTACAGTATCATGAAAACAATCAAGTATCTATCGGCAGGCTTGTCTATTTGTGCCTGCACCTGTTTAGTCAATAACATCCCGACACAGGCTGAAACCACCAGCCCGGCCGTTACCGTCACTGCCGCAGCCTGGAACCGACAAAGTGTAATGGACGTTGCCCGCAAGGTAGCAGACTGGCAGATCAAGGATTATCCCGATAATAAATATGCACAAAGCGAACCGCGCGGCTGGGTGCCCGGCGCACTCTATATGGGAATGTACGACTGGGCCGAACTCAGCAACGACAATACCTATTACGACTGGTTGAAAAAGATATTCAACCGTCAGAGCTGGCAGGTCGCCAATCGGATGTACCATGCCGATGACGTATGTATAGCACAAACCTATATCGATTTCTATAACAAGGAAAAGAACGAGAACATGCTGAAGCCGACCATTGCCCGTGCGGACTGGGTCGTGAACAATCCCTCGAACGGGAGCATGGATCTGGACTATAGCAAAGGCAGCACGATCGAACGGTGGACCTGGTGCGACGCGCTCTTCATGGCACCGGGTGTCTATACACGCCTCTACACGCTGACCGGCAACCGTAAATACATGCATTTTGCCGACGGTGAATTCCGTGCGACTTATAATTACCTGTACGACAAAGACGAACACCTTTTCTATCGCGACAGCCGCTATTTCGACCAACGGGAAGCCAATGGTAAAAAAGTATTCTGGGGACGCGGCAACGGCTGGGTGATCGGCGGTCTGGCCGAGATCCTGAAAACGCTTCCGGCCGATGATACCGAATATCGCCCCTTCTACATAGGCCTGTTCAAGGAAATGAGCGAACGCCTCGCCGGACTGCAGGGGAAAGACGGTTACTGGCATGCCAGCCTGCTGGACCCGGACAGCTATCCTTCACCCGAAACAAGCGCGACAGGATTTATCGTGTATGGCCTGGCCTACGGAATCAACCAGGGCTATCTGCCGGCAGACCAATATCTTCCGGTTGTCAAGAAAGGTTGGGAAGCATTGGTGGCCGCTGTCGAAGCAGACGGCAAGTTAGGTTGGGTACAACCTGTAGGAGCCGATCCAAAGAAGGTGACGCGCGAGATGACGGAATTGTATGGCCCGGGCGCATTCCTGATGGCTGCGAGTGAAATCTACAAATTAGCAGACAAATAATGCTCCGGTACAAAGTATATTTGCTACTGGCACTCCTCTCCTTTTCCCTGCCTGCATTCTCCACTGCGGACGGGGTGGATTCGTTACGCCAGATACAGGTCAATGACCTGAAGACACAGATCGAATGGGTAAATCCGTCTGCCATGCGCGCCTATCTGGACGACACGAAACAGTCGCTGGGCGATAAGGCCCCCGCGCTTTACCAAAAACTCTCCGAGCTGGAAGCACTCCTGCCGAAAGTACGGCAAACGCTTTCCGCCACAGCCTCAGACGAAGCGATCGGCAACGCCCGGAAACTGCTGGCGCTGAAACGGGAGATCATGCTTGCCAACCCGTTGCTGGACGTAGATCGTATAGTAGCCGCCCGCTACCGCTTAGGCGATAAAGCCCGCAAGGCTATGGGGCCGTTGATGGGGACTTCGACGGCAAACTACAACTCGCTTTTCTCCAATCCGCGCAAAGGATACGATGCAGAGATCGACATCCTGTCCGACCTGCGCGGTGACGTAAAGAGCGAGCGCATCTATAAGCCGGAAACCGATGTCCCCGTCTCCGACATACAACTGCATTGGGATGCCGACCGCCTGCTGTTTTCCTCCCTCGATGCGAACCGGAAATGGCAGATATACGAAATAAAGACCGACGGGACGGGCCTTCACCAAAAGATTACGGTCGACGAACCGGATCTGGAATTTTGCGACGCGAACTACCTGCCGGACGGGAAGGTGGTCGCCACGACCAATATCGGCTATAACGGCGTGCCCTGCGTACATGGCGACGATGTGGTTGCCAACCTGGTCTCTTACGATCCCAAGACACGCAGCCTGCGCCGCCTGACGTTCGACCAGGATGGTAACTGGTCGCCGATCGTGATCCCGAACGGCCGCATCATGTACACCCGTTGGGAATATACCGACCTGACACACTATTTCTCCCGCATCGTGATGCACATGAATCCCGACGGGACAGAAAACAAGGCGCTCTACGGCAGCGGTTCCTACTTCCCGAACAGCACGTTCGACATGAAACCGCTCTCCCGCCACAGTAGCCGCTTCGTCGGCATCATCTCCGGGCATCACGGCACGGCGCGTTCGGGCAGGCTCGTCATCTTCGACCCGGCCAAAAGCCGTAAAGAGGAAAAAGGAATGATACAGGAACTCCCGTTCAAAGACCGTCCGATCGTCCCGATCATCAAGGACGAACTGGTCGAAGGGGTCTGGCCACAGTTTATGAAGCCGTTCCCGCTGAATGAGAAATATTTCCTGGTTGCCTGTAAGCCGGCTAAGGATGCACTATGGGGAATCTACCTCGTCGATGTGTTCGACAACCTGACGCTGATAGCCGAACAGGAGGGCGAAGGGCTGACCGCCCCGATCCCGTTGGACAAACGCGAAACGCCTCCCGTCATCCCGTCGAAGATCAAACCGGACAGCAAGGAAGCAACTGTTTTCATACAGGACATCTATGAAGGAGAAGGTACGCAGGGTGTCCCACGCGGGACGATCAAATCGCTCCGAATCTTTGCTTACGAATATGCCTATATCCTGGCTCCCTCCGACCACGACGCACAAGGCATACAAAGCGGCTGGGACATCAAGCGGGTGTTAGGCACAGTTCCGGTAGAGGAAGACGGCTCCGCGCTTTTCACGATCCCTGCCAACACGCCGGTCTCCATACAGCCCTTGGACAAGGACGGGGCGGCTGTGCAATGGATGCGCAGTTGGTTGACGGGTATGCCGGGCGAGATCGTTTCCTGCATCGGCTGTCACGAAGACCAGAACACAATGCCTATACCCAAACGGACGATAGCCTCGGCCAAACAGGCACGCCGGCTGGAAACACCGGAAGGCGGCGTCCGTCCTTTCACGTTCCGCCTCGAAGTGCAGCCGGTACTGGACCGCAACTGCGTCTCCTGCCACGATGGGACGACTGCCGAACCGGATTTCCGTAAAGACCGGATGGTCACCTACAAACGGGGAATACTGACGAAGATCAACAAGCAGTTCGACCAGAGCTATCTGAACCTGCATCCATACGTTTACCGGCAGGGACCGGAGTCGGACATCTACGTCCTGAAACCGGCGGAGTTCCACGTCAGCAACAGCGAACTGATCCGTATCCTCCAAGCCGGCCATCACGGCGTACTGGTTCCGGATGAAGATATGCGCACACTCTACACCTGGATCGACCTGAACGCCCCCTACTCCGGAGCATTCACACAGATCGACCTGAAACCGGAGTCTCCGAAGAACCAGGTAGAACGCCGGATGGAGCTGGCGGAAAAATACAGCGGCGTACGGGTAGATTGGCAAAAAGAGATAGCCGACTATGCCGATTGGCTGAAAGAGAACAAAAAGGTTGACGCTATCAGCGGGGCGACAACCGGTGAAATCCCTAAAATGGAGGAACCGGCAAAAAAGGCTCGCCCGATAAAAGTAAAAGGCTTCCCGTTCGATGCGCAAACTGCTATGGCGAAACAGGCTGGCAAAGGCGAGATTACCCGCCGCCTGACTATCGCCCCCGACGTGCACATCGACCTGGTCTGGATTCCGGCCGGCAGCTTCGTCATGGGCAACAACCGGACACCGGCTACATCTCCTACCTTCAAAGCAGATGTCAAGAAAGGCTTTTGGATGAGTACGACCGAGATTACAAACGAACAGTTCTGCACGCTCTTCCCGGAACACGACAGCCGCTACATCGGGCAGACCTGGAAAGATCATACGACACCCGGCTACCCGGCAAACCGCCCCGGACAACCTGTCGTACGCGTCAGTTGGGACGAGGCGAACGCTTTCTGCCATAAAATCAGCGAGAAACTGAACTGCAACGTCTCACTCCCCACGGAAACACAGTGGGAATGGGCGGCACGGGCCGGAAGTGCGGATGACTTCTGGTTCGGCACCGTAGACAGTGACTTCGGCAACTACGAGAACCTGGCAGACAGTACGACCGTCGACCTTGCCGTAACAGGCGTAGACCCCAAGCCGATGCGCCCGACCGATCCGATGCGCAAGTTCTGGGATTTCCTGCCGAAGGTGCTGAACGTCAACGATCATCAACTGATCAGCTGTACGGTTGCCTCTTACCACCCCAATCCCTGGGGATTATATGATATGAACGGGAATGTGGCGGAATGGACGGCATCCGGCTATCTCCCCTATCCTTTAAAAGAAAAAGGAGACAAAGAGGTCGCTGAAAAGAAAGTAGTGCGCGGCGGTTCCTGGCGTGAACGTCCCAAATATTCCACATCGGCCGTCCGCAAGGCCTATCTGCCTTGGCAACGGCCGATGAATGTAGGGTTCAGAATTATCGTGGAGGATTGATTACAAAACCTCTAAGTAGCTTCGCCCATTGCCGGCACGGTTCACGCAGATACGGACGGGAATGCGTTCGGTCATTTCCTGCACATGCGAAATGACGCAGATCTTCCGTCCCTGCGTGCGCAAGCTCTCCAACGCATCCATTGCCACCCGGAGCGTGTCAGCATCCAGCGAACCGAACCCTTCGTCGATGAAAAGGCTTTCCACCTTCATCCGGTTGGACGAAAGGGAAGACAGCCCGAGGGCAAGCGCCAGCGAGACAAGGAACGATTCGCCTCCCGAAAGACTGTGGACGGTGCGCACCTCGTCGCACATATCCCGGTCTATCACCTGAAGAGCGAGTGTTTCGGGGACGCGTTCCAGACGGTAACGGCGCGTCAGTTCGCGCAACTGCACATTGGCATAGCTCAGCAGCACATCCAGCGTATAGCCCTGGGCGATACGGCGAAACTTGGCTCCGTCGGCAGACCCGGCCAGTTCGTTCAGTTTGGCCCAGCGCTCGCTTTCGGTGCGCAGGACGTTCAACTCTTCCTGCAGGCCGGATACTTTTGCCTTATTATCGGTCTGTGTCCGCAATCGGAAGGCCAGCTCTGTTTTCTCCTGTGTCAGGCGGGGCAAGGTGTCTTCAAGCCGTACACCGTCCGAGGCGGCGAGGTAGTCTGCCGTCCATTTCTCCAGCGCAACTCTTCGGCGGTCGAGGTCGGCCAAGGCTTCGGCAAGGTCTTTTGCTATCTGGTCGGCTATGCCGCGTGTCTGCTCGGCAATACCGGACTGTTCGGTCTGGGTGGCGAGCAGTTTCTTCAGACGTTCCTTCAGTTCTTCCATTCGCCGGGAATATTCCTGCTCGACCGCATCTGCCGGACGGCCGTTCAGCAGTTTAGCCCGCTCTGCCTGCAGAGCGGTCAAGGCGGAGCCGTTCTTTTCATGTAGCTGAGCGGCTTCTTCATATTGTTTGCCAAGAGACGGGAGGAAAGAGGCAAGAGACTCGCATTCCGCCCTTTGTGCGCTTTCCTCACGTTCTAACAGGCGCAGCTTCTCGGTATTCTCATGCCATTGGCGTGCAAAGTCGGTCAAGGTCTTTCGGAAGGCATCCGGGTTTTGCTGCCAGGCTTTCTGCCAGTCGCTGTTGCCGAACAGGACGTCGGCAGCCGAGAGGGATTGGGCCAGTTTGCCGGACTGCTCTTTCACTGTCGCCTCTTCCCGCTCCTGCCGACTGGAAGCGAGTTGCAGTTTGCCGACAATGTCCTTGCAGGCGGCTTCGCTGTCCGCCAGTTCTTTATGTAGGCGGAACAGTTGTTGCTGAAGGCGGGCAAGCTCGCGGGTAGCGACCGAATAAGCCTCCTTCTTTTTAGATAACTCCTGTAGTCGCAGCGTCATGGCGGCGACGGGATTTCCATCACACACCCCCTGCCCCCTCTTGAGAGGGGAAAAGTTACTGCCAGCCGCTATTTCTTTTCGAGGATATGTATCGTCAAGTGCTATCTCCTTCCCCTCTCGAGAGGAGGCAGGGGGGGTGTCAGGAGAGGCAACGAATGGATGATGCGTACTCCCGCAAACCGGACAAGGCTGTCCTTCCTGCAGTTTGGCCCGTAGCTCCTTAATATCTCCGGAAGCCTCCAGGCGGGCTTGCTCGATCAACAGTTGTTCCCGCTCCTGGCGCAGTTGCTCGATTTGTTTATCTAATGCCGGGGCGTCGATTGCCTTCAAGACTTCTTCCTGCTTCCGGTATGCTGCCTCTGTCTGTTTCAAGGCCTGCTGCTTGCCCATGACGGTCTGTTGCAAGCCGGCCAGCTGTTTATCTGATTCTGCGGCCTCCTTCCGGACAGCCGCAATCGAACGGTTAGCCGCCTCCACAGCCAAACGGGCGGCAGCTGCCGCATCTATATAAAGCAACAGGGCCGAGAGCTGTTCGGCAATTCTTTCTTTATTCTTAAAACGGTCCCGCCAAGCGGTCAGGCGGGCAATCTCTTCCGTCCCCTGTTTCTGGCGGAGAACAGCAGCCTGGTATTTATCTTCCGCCTCTTTCTTCCGGGCGATCGCCTCCTTCAAACGCCGTTCCGAATCGGAACAGTCGCGGACAGCCGTGTCCAACTGGATATCCAGTTTACGCGCTTGCTGGATTTCCTGTTGGAGAGATTTGAAGCGGACCTCCGATGCCTGCTGCTCCTCCACCCCTTTTTCATATTCACGACGGGCAACGGTCAGAAGTTCCGTTGCACGCGCCAACCTGCCAGCTGCCTCTTTTTGCTGCACCTGCCGGGCAGTAATCGATTGTTCGGCAGCGCGAACGGCTTCCTGAAGCATCTGCTGTTCGGCTTTCGCCTTTTCCTGGCGTTGCACTTCCTTTTCCGTAGCCGCAAGACGGAGGCGCAGGTCGCTTTCCTCCTCGTCCGTCAGGAGTTCGACGGATTGTATGCGCAACTGGATCGCGTCAAAGGCTTCTTTTGCCCGGGCATTCTTTTCAAAGATCAGGCGGGAAATGGCGGAATAGAGTTCCGTCCCTGTGAGCTTCTCCAACAGGGATGCTTTCTCGCCCTGCTCGGCTTTCAGGAAAGTGGAGAAATCGTTCTGCGCCAGCAATACGGAACGCGTAAACTGCTCGAAGGTCAGCCCGATCAGGTCGATGATACGGGCTTGCAGGTCGGAGCGCGTCCCCTGCTCCTCTTCCTCCTTATCCAGGTTGTACAGGGCCAGGCGGGGATTCTGCAAACGCCCGTTCTCCTTGTCACGGGCACGTGAAACAGACCAACGAGTCCGGTAGCGGTGTCCGTTTAAAGCGACAAAGTCGACCTCGGCATAGCCCGAAGCCGTGCCCCGCCGCAGCAGGAAACGGGGATCGCTCTGCGACAGCTGTTCATTGCTGACATCCTGCAACTTGACATTGTTTTCCTTCGCCTGATCCGTACGGGGCGTACGGGCGAACAACGCCAGGCACATGGCGTCCAACAACGTGGACTTTCCGGCCCCCGTCGGACCGGATATGGCAAATATGCCGGCCGAAAGCAATGGCTCGGCCGTAAAATCAATTTCAAAATCACCTTCCAGCGAAGCCAGGTTACGGCCCCGTATCGCTAATATCTTCATAGAGAAACCTCCCGTCTTACCTCGTTAAACATCTGTTCCAGCTCTTCCGGCAAATCACCTCCAAAGCGGTTCGTAAACGTATGCCGGAGCATATCCAACGGATCGATCTTTTGTAAATCCGTATAAGACAAAGGGCGGAAATCTTCTTCACCTTCCTGCTTCGGATAAGAAGGGATGATGGATGTCAGACGCACCGCCTTATCCGCCAACGCCTCCTCCACCCTGTGCCGGAAACCCGGATCAGGCTCCGTCAGCAAGACCTGTACTTCGAGGTAAGGCCAAAAGCTGTGATCCATTTGGCTGTCCGCCACCGGCAAAGCCGCGAGTTGCAAAAGCACTTCATCAGGGGATGCCGGTTCCGCCGGAATCCGATGCAGACCGGTCCGCAAAGGGACAGGCATCGCTTTCCAATCCGACAGGCATCCGTTTTCGAGCGTGACGGCGACCACCTGGTGACGGTAGTGTTGCTCGGAAAAAGACATGGGTAGCGGGCTGCCGGCATACCGTATATTTTCCCGGCCTCCGACGCGTTGCGCCCTATGGATATGGCCGAGGGCGGTATAGGCCAGCCCTTCATCGAACGCATCCGTGCCGACCGATTCCAGACCGCCCATAATGGTGCGTTCGCTCCGGTCGTCTTCAGACAACTCAGCTCCCGTGGCGTGCAGATGTCCCATTGCGACAAGGGCCTCTCCGGGTTGCCGCTGTGCATCGGCATATTCATAAAGCTGGCGGTACATCCGGGTAATCCCCGCCACGTAGGTATCTTTTCCCTCGTCCGAAGCCGGATAATCGCCTTGTCGGAGATACGGCACGGCCAGGCAAAGGGCTTCCCGTTTCCCTTCCTTGTTATATAGGGGTACGAGCAACGAATCAAAGTCGATCTTGCATAAATCTGTCCGGGGAATAATCCCGACAATCGACGTATTCAATTCCTCCAACAGCGGTATCGGCGCTTCCAACCGCCCTGCCGAATCATGGTTTCCCGCCACAACGACCACCTGCAAATGCGGATTACGGCGGTTCGCCTCCCTCAGGAAGCGGAAAAAGCGGCGTTGTGCCGCAGCCGAAGGATTGGCAACGTCGAAGACATCGCCGGCAATCAGCAAAACATCCGTTTGCTGCTCCGCCAGCGTATCGGTCAACCAGGCGAGAAACGCTTCATGCTCTTCCTCCCGATCGTATCCGAAGAAAGTTTGTCCGAGATGCCAGTCGGCGGTATGTATGATTTGTAGTGACATGTTTTTCGTTATTTAGTGACTATCTACAAGATAATATGATAGTTACGTTTCCCATTCCTTTTGGATGTTATTTCGGGCGATAAAGGTAATGAAAGTAATGAAGAGTTACATCCAGGCTTATAACATCATTACTATTCACACCTGTTAAAGTATCAAAATGATACAGCCATAGCATCTAATTCGGATTACTACCCCATAAAAATGATATTACTATAGCGGGTAATATATTTTAACGTATTATTTGGATCTGTGTATCGTAGGAAAGAGTAGCAATATGTCAATCATAGCCATCAGTATGGTTTTTGCATCTCATAGTTATGATTTGCCAAAACCATTACTATGAGATGACAAAACGGAAGGGTTCAGTATTTTGCAGTTTTGAACCTATAAATGATGATTTAACGGTGTATTTCGTATTTGTGACATAGCGTCGGGAGTA
>URZO01000032.1 GCA_900552465.1 uncultured Parabacteroides sp.
TCTTTCTGTCTATCAAAGAAAATTCACACACCCCCTGCCCCCTCTCAAGAGGGGATGGAGTTACCATCGGTCGATATGAACACACCGACAAATCATCATTTATATTATAAACCACCATTTATCATTTATTATTATCCGGCAAAAGTACGGAATAGTTTATTTGTATCACAATATCTTCTTCTGTAAAATGCGGAACCAGGCGAACGAGACAATCCCTTTCAGCATGCTGGAAATGCTGATTGCCCACCAGACACCCGCTATTCCCAGTCCCATGGCTGTTAGTCCGATCGCCATCGGGATGCGCAAGCTGTTGAACGTGATACTGATGATGGCCGGCGGAACGGTACGGCCTGTCCCGTAGAACAAGCCCTGCATCGTTATCTCAAGCATCATGAAGATCATCGAATAACCGTCGATGCGCAGGAAGATGCCGCCTGCCTCGTAAGCCGCCTTTTCCGGAACGATCAGAGAGAACAGTTCGCTTCCGAAAAAGACGAACAACAGGGTACAAAAGACTCCTAATATCGCTGTCATCTTCAATGTCGTATGATAAGCCCCGAGGACGCGCTCCTTCTTGCGGGCGGCATAGTTCTGGGCGACGAAGGTACTCAGTGCCGTACTGAACCCTTGCGAGGTGTTCCAGGCAAGCGCCTCGATCTGACCGCCAGCAGTCAGCGTCATCAGTCCGATATGTCCGCCGTAGGTCGACGCCGTACGCGCCATCATAAGGTTGATGACGGCAAAGAGGCTGTTCAGCACCGCAACGGGAAGCCCCAACTGGAAGATCCGTTTGCTGTACCGGCTCTTCAACCGCACGAAGAAGGAGAAGCCTCCGAACAGTTTGTATCTCTTTTTCAGGTAATAAATGAAAATCGCAAGGACAGTCGCCTCAGACAGCCAGGTCGCGCAGGCAGCTCCGTCCGTCCCCATCCCGAAGCCGAATATGAACAGCGGGTCGAGCACCATATTCATAATCAATCCGCTTCCGCTGACGTAGAACGGTATCTTGCTCAGCCCCGCCGCATTATAGATTCCGGTGCAGGCCGCCGACAGGAGTACGAAAGGAAAAGCCGTCGAGATAATCCGCAGGTAAGACACAGCGTGTGCCGAAATGGCGGCATCCAGTTTGAAGAAACCGATGACAGGATGTGCGAGGGCGAACAGCAGCAATCCCCAACAGATCGAGATAATCAACGCGATTGTCAGGTTGTGGGACGCAAAGTTCCGGGCTTCTTCCGCCTCCTGCGCCCCGATGCTTTGCGCAACGCTGACCTCCGAACCTACTTTGTTCAGGTAGGAGATGGAATTCGTCATCCACGTCAGAATACCGACAGCTCCGACTGCCGCCACCGCTTCGCTGCCCAGACGTCCCACCCAAGCCATATCGGTGATGCTATACGCCATCTGAATAAACGAGGTCCCCATTATGGGAAGCGCCAGATTAAACAGTTGCTTCTTGATAGGTCCTTCCGTCAGATTCTTTGTCCCTTGCATGTCCGTTTCGTATTTGGCTGCAAAGATACCAACAATAAAATAAATAGACTAAAACCGTTCAATCTTTCATTACAGGTGCCAATAGTGTCTCAATCCAGAGCTTGACGTGGAATCCATAAATAACAAAGCCTCGTGGAAGCACCGCGAGGCTTTGTTATGAAGTTTATCTGCAGATGAATCAAAAATTAATGTTCACGCCAATCATTGCACTGAAGCTCTGGAGCGGATAGCCGTAATAGAGTTCGTACTTTTGGAACAAGACGTTGTTCAGTTTCAGATACAGGCCGAAGGTGTCGTTCAGCGTGTATGAACCGGTCAGGTTGAGTTCGTTGATGTTCTTCATCTTTTCATTCTCTGATGTCCAAGATAAAGTCTTGCGCCCAGTTGCTAAATAATAATCCAAAGAGGCCGTAACCTGGCTGATTGGATGGACACTAACACCGGCTGTCAATTCCATTTCGGGTTTGCCGTAAGCAGCTCCGAGAATATCGACATTCCAATTATTGTAAACGCCTTTAAGGTTGATGTCAACTAATTGCTGGTAGCTATATTTCAGGTTCACGCCACCGAAAGCGTGTTTCGCATTTGTTTGCATGGCTATTATACAGGTACTGGCAAAAGAACCTTCTTCCGGGGCGAGGTTAGGAACGAAGAAGACCTCATTCTTTGTGATCTTATAACCGCCGAATACATCAAACCAGAAACCGGGAGCGACGCCACTTCTGATGCCGACTGTGCCGTCCAGGTAGTTGCGGGAGGGAAGCAGCTCCATCGTCGGGTTGATATAGCGGTTGACCAGGGACATATCGTACATGCTGTTGGAGTAGAGCTTTCCGCCGGCAACCAGGTAAAGCTGTGTCTTGTCGGCCACTTCCACATCTGCTGCGATATTGGGCGAAGCCATAAACTTGCTGTTATCGCCGGTCACGAACATGACGTTGGCGCCTAACTTCAAATTCCAGCTGTCTCCAGCCACTTTATAATAAGGAGAGAGGGTTGCTTCGGCATGGTTCTCGAATTCCAGGTATTCCTGTCCGCCCATTGTCGGCAGGTTGTAATTGAAATATTCCACGTTACCGCCTAATCCGATGCGCTGTTCGCCGCCGAAACGGGCATTCAGGTCGAACTTGACGTCGAACGTATGTTCGGTTGGTCCGTCCTGGTCTTTGCTCCAAGCATATTTGTGAGAGAAGTTTGTATATCCTAAGTCGAGCATGTAGCTGACGGGGGCGTCTTCTTTCGACTCGATGCCGATCTTGCCCTGTATGGTCTGGTTCACCTGGTTGGTTTCACGGTCGAACTTCTCCAAGTCCAATGTCGCCGAGGATACGGGGTTAGCGATCGGCAGACCGTAGTAATTGAATGCCGAGTATCCATATTTGATCCCCATATCCAATGACATCTTCTCGAAGGCGTGTTTGAAGTTGAGGCCGCCCATGTTGTCGTTCAGCTTGGCTTTTACCTTGTCGAAGTCCGTGTCGATATATTTCACCTTCCCATTCGTCGAGCGATGTGAGAACCAGATGTTCAGCTTGTCCTTGTCGGTGCTCAGGATATGATAGCCTAAGTCGCCGTTCAGGTTCAGGTAGGTGCCGCCTCCGAAGTTGAAATAACCTCGGCGTTTGTTGTACTGGATGTTCGTCATGATATTTCCCGAAGGAAGCAGGCTGATCTCTTTTTCCGGTTCCGTAGGAATCGTGAAAGTAGCGTAGTCGATCGGCATCTTTTTGACAACCGGCTCTTTGATGACCGGAAGCGTGTTCACCTTGCTGGCATCCTGTACGCTCGGGTCGTACTCGCGTTCGAGTGTCATTTCCCGGTTCAGGTCTTTTTCCTTCGTCTTGTCTTCCTGTGCACCGGCGGTTGCGACGCTTCCCAACAGGGCCATCACACACAGTGCTTTGATGTTGTATATTGTCTTCATCACTTCTTCTTAGTTCTTAAGTTTTCCCAATCTATTTTCTATCATACCGGCGATATCGTCATCACCATTATAATTGTTCTGCAGGCTGGTGAGATACTGACGAGCCTGGAAGTCGTCACCCTGGCGGATGTAGATGTCGGCCAGCAGGATGAATCCGCGAGCCAGCCAGTACTGGTGAGGCGTGCCGTTCTCGATGAAGTTCATCAGCACTTTTTCCGCCTCCTTGTCATTGTCAGTGTCGTAGTATAATTGTGCCAGCAGGTATTTGGCTTCGGCGCCGTGTACCGTACGTGTATCCTTGCTCAGTTCTTTCAGGTCGGCCAATGCCTTGTTCCCCTGCTTCTGGTCGATGTAGGCTTTGGCACGGACGTAGCGGGCTTCCGATTCGAGTTCGGGCGAGAGCTTCGGCTCTTTCAACAGTTCGTCCGCTGCTAAAAGCGCATCTTTCTGCTGTCCGGTCTGAAGAGCACAACGCATGATACCTAAACGGGCCGCCTGCTTGTTTTCGGGGCTTTCGGCTACGACCTGCAAGCGCTTGAAGCTTTCCAGTGCTGCCGGGTAATCCTTGCCCAGGTATTCGATTTCGGCGGTGCGGGCAACCGATTCTTCCAGGAATTTGGTGTCGCCGCTTGCGATAACCGATTTGAAGCGCTGGATCGCCTCGTCGAACTCTTTCTTGGCGAAGGCGATGCTTCCTAAGTAGAAGTTGGCATTCGAGCTGAATGCCCCTTCGGGGAATGTCTGAAGGTAGTTGACCAAGCTGCGGCGTGCGCCGTCGTTATCGCCACGCATAAAGAGCTTTTCTGCGGCGATGTAGGTCAGCGAATCCTGTTCGCTCACTTCCAGGCGGATGTTGCCGCCCAAAGAGTTTACGTAGTTAGCGTATGCGTTGATATCGTTGAGGTCGATGTAGACCGATTTCAAATCTTGCAAAGCGACCTTCGCTTCTTCGCTGCCCGGATAGTTGCTGATGACGTTCTTGTAGGCTGCGAGCGCCTTCTCCGGCTGGTTGTCATTGTAGTATAGCAGACCGAGCTGGATGCCAGCCTTACGCGCCAAACTGCTCTGCGGAAATTCTCGGATCAGCTTCTCGAAGGCTTGTGCGGCGGAAGAACTGTTTTCCAGCAGCACGTAAGAACGTCCCTTCTCAAACAGGGCGTCGTCTACGTATTGCGATTCGGGATATTCGGTGATCAGGCGGTCCATGGCGCTGATCTTGCCTCTGTAGTCTTTCTGCAAGCCGAGCAAGAATCCTTTCTGGTAAATGGAGTAGTCGCCGGCGGAAGGAGACAGCTGGGCGGCACGCGAATAGTTCTCTTCGGCCAGGCTGAACTGGCGGTTCTGGTAGAGACAGTCGCCAATACGGTTGTAGGCGTCGGCCAACGAGGCTGCCTGCTGGTTGCTTTCCAGATCGACATACTGGCGGAAGCGGTTCAGGGCGGCGCTGTAGTCTCTCAGTTTGAAATAGCTGTAACCTAAGTTATAATAGGCCAGTGCGTACATATCCGTATTGCGCTGGCGTGTATTGTTCAGGTAGGTCCGGTAGTCGGAGATCGCATTCTCATATTCTCCCATGCGGTAGTACGATTCGCCGCGCCAGAAGTAGGCGTCGTTGCGGGCTTCCATATTATAGGAACCGAGTGTGATCGCCTGGCTGAAGAGGCTGACAGCATCGTCCAACTTGACATTGGTGAAGGCCTGTGTTCCGAGTTGGAAGAGGATGTCTTGTTTGGCTTCCAGTATCTTGGTGCTCGGATGCTTGATCTTGTTGATCGACTTCAGGGCCGCTTCGTAGTTCTTGGTCGTCAGGTAGACTTCGACTAAGTAGTCGTTTACCTTGTCGGCATACTTCGAGTTGGGGAAGTCGTTCAGGAAATCTTCGAAGATTGTCACCGACTCGCCGAATCCGGTAAAGGCCGTTTCGTGGATCAGCAGTGCGTAGTTATACATCGCCACTTCCTTCACCTGCTTGTCGAACGATGAGGTGGCGGCTGCTTCGAACGCCATACGGGCGTTGTTCTTGTCGCCCAACTTCAGGTAAGACTGTCCGAGGTAGAGGTAGGCGTTTTGCGTCAGCTCGTCGTTCTGGCGGACTGTCCGGCTCAGAGCGTTGACGGCGCTGCTGTAGTTTCCTTTATTATAATAGCAGACACCCAGGATATAGAGGTCGCTGCGGAGCGGATTTTCCGTCGTGGAAACATATTTGCTCAGCATCTGGATTGCCTTGCTCTGGTCGCCCAGGTGGTAATACGAATCACCGACGATGCGGTACATCTCGCTGTTGTTCTTGCTGTCGGGGTAGAGGGAGAGAAGTTCTTCGCCTTCTTTCACCACCTTGTCATATTTTCCCTGGATAAAATAGATTTGTGCGATGTAGTACTGCGACTGTTCGCGGAACTTCGGGCTTTCCTTCAGGCGGGAAAACTCGATAAGGGCGTTGTTGTACTTGCCCATTGCGTAATCGATATAGGCGACATAGTATGTCGATGCCTCTTTGTATTTATCGCCGATCTGTTCGATGCGGGCAAAGTAGCCGCGCGCTTTTTCCATCTCGCCGGTCTGCAACAGCGAGTAAGCCAGACGGAAGGAATAGGCTTCCTGCTGTTCGGGGCTCAAGACGTCGATGTTGGCTTCGTTGAACCAGAAGATCGCTTTCTCGTATTCTCCGCGTTCAAAATGGATGGACCCGATCAGAAAATCGATCTCGTTGCTGTGACGGGAAGCCGGGTATTCTTCGAGGTAGTCTTTCAGAAGCTCGTCTGCGTTGGGACGTCCCTGTTCGTAGGCGGCATAGACCAACATATAGTCGGCCTCCTGAATCAGGTCTGCGTCGGTGGAGTGCTGCTTATAAGCCTCCAGCTTGTCGATGCAACCGGCATAATTTTTTAAACTAAACAACTCTTTCCCTTCTACAAATAGGCGGTCCGGTGCATCAAACTGGTATGACCGTTGCCCGTATGCAACATGACTTCCCACAACTATGCACAGTGGAATCAGTATTCTTTTCATCACTCCTTAGCTTTTATAATACAGATATATATAAATATAACGGTATCCGTTAGTTCTAAGTTGCAAATATAAGAAATATATTACTTTATATAGCGGCCTACCGCTTTTTTGATGGACTGCAAGCCGAAATCGTCCGGATTTAGTTGGTTGGCGGGGAGGATTACTATTTCAGCGGCATCGTCTTCCGCTCTGGCTCCGTCGAACGATTCGGTGAGGCATTCGAAGAACATATCGACCGTGTGGACGTCAAAGCCGCAATAGGGGTAGATGTTGGGAATGGAGAAAAGGTAGCGGCATTCGGTCAGATCCAGCCCGGTTTCTTCCTTTACTTCGCGGTGGGCGGCCTCTTCGGCCGATTCGTGCATGTCGACAAAACCACCGGGCAGGTCAAGCGTTCCTTTAGCCGGTTCTTTGGCGCGGCGGACAAGCAACAGTTCTCCCTCCGGATTCCGGATGAAACAGGCAACGGCAGAGGATGGATTAAAATAATAGACGAATCCGCATGTGGTACATTGTTTGGCTTTTTCGTTGCGTTCCACAAATGTTTTGGCTCCGCATTTCGGACAGTACGCAAATTGGTGTAAAGGATGCATGGGTAATTGAAAATTAAAAATTGAAAATTGAAAATTGGATGATGAAAACAATAGGATTAGCTGAATGCTGATCCCGTTTTCAATTCTCAATTTTCAATTTTCAATTATAAAAGTTTATTTTACTTCCCAACCCAGTGCGCTTGCGCCCAATACGGCAGCATCGCTTTCTTTCAATTGAGAGAATAACAGTTTAGTCTTACCTTCGAACACTTTCAGCATGTTCTTTTCCATCGAACGTTTGATCGGGTTCATGATCAGATCGCCGGATTTAGTCAGACCACCGAAGAGGATGATCGCTTCAGGACTTGAGAAGGCAACGAAATCAGCGAATGCTTCACCCAGGATGTTTCCTGTGAATTCGAAGATTTCCAGTGCTAACTTGTCGTTCTTCATTGCTGCGTCATATACGTCTTTGGATGTGATTTCGTCCGGGTCCAGTTCGCGAAGCAAGCTGTCGTCCTTACGGATTTCCAGAAATTCGCGTGCCGTACGGGCAACACCTGTTGCAGAAGCATACGCTTCCAGACAACCCTGACGACCGCAACCGCAAGGACGTCCGTTGTTACGGCGCATGATCACGTGACCTAATTCGCCTGCAAATCCGTCATGTCCGTAAACCAGGTTACCGCCGATTACGATACCGCTGCCGACACCTGTTCCCAAAGTGATCACGATAAAGTCTTTCATACCGCGTGCTGCGCCATAAGTCATTTCACCGATAGCAGCCGCATTCGCATCGTTTGTCAATGCAACGGGTATTCCGTCCAACTTTTCGCTGATCAGCTGAGCCAAAGGAATTTTACCCTTCCAGGGAAGGTTCGGGGCAAATTCGATACAGCCGTTGAAGAAGTTCCCGTTAGGAGCCCCAACGCCTACACCTTTTATTTTATCCGGGCCGCCAGCCTGGTCGATCACTAATTTCAGACCTGTTGCCAGATCACTTACATACTCGTCAATATCGGTATATTTACCTGTTTTGATTGATCCACTATACAAGATTGAACCTCTTGCATCTACTACGCCAAAAACAGTATTGGTACCACCTATATCGATACCTACTACATAAGGCTTCTCCATGATTTTATATTTTAGATTAATAATGCTTTTTCTGGAAAGCAAATATAAGAGGAATCTGGTAAGGAGCAATGATTTTATTCAAAAAAAACCGAAATAGGCGTGAATATGTTACCTTATATGTTATTTAGCAGGTAAAATCTCAATCCAGTAATCGTCCGGGTCGTTGATGAAGTACAAGCCCATCTCCGTGTTCTCGAAGCAGATACATCCGAGCTCGCGGTGATATTCGCGCACCTCGTCATAATTGCCTGCCACGCGGAAACAGAGGTGGCTTTCGTTATCGCCTAACTCGTAGGCTTCTTTTTTGTCACGCAGCCAGGTCAGTTCCAGCAGGAAGTCGGTTTCGTTGTCTGTGAGGTAAACCAGGATGAACGAACCGTCTGCCGCTTCTTTGCGGTGGTGTTCTTTCAGTCCGAGCGCTTTGTTGTAAAACGCAATACTCTTGTCCAGATCGAGGACATTAATATTAAAATGATCAAATCTACTCTTTATCTCCATAGACTCTTATTGGTGTTATTTTTTAATTCTTAATTTTTCATTTTTAATTCTCAAACCTCCGTCCCTTCTCCCGGCACGGAAATCAGCGCATACCGGCATCCGCGCGATTCGGCATAAGGGCCGAAAGCCTCTACTTCGGCCGGGCGTTCCCAGAAATGCATCGGGACAAAGATATTAGTTTTGATGCGATCTACGAACTGTTGCGCCCCCCGCATGAAATCTGTTCCGATACGCGGATCGACCGGGAACATGGCGACATCCAGCTTATCAGTTGCTTTTGCCAGGTCGTCCAGCTCTTTCAGGTAGTTCTTTTCCGCTTCCGCTACTTCTTCGGGAGTCGATTCGTCTTTCCAGTGCCAGTTGTTCAGGTCGCCGGCATGGAAAAGGCGTTTACCCTCGGCATCGATCAGAAAAGAGATGCCGGAGTCCGTCGAACCGAATGCCTCGATTCGCAAGTTCTCGTCTTGATAAGACTCTCCTTTCTTCAGGTAAAGGGCGTCATCCTTCCCCGCCCGGCGTCTTTTCAGGATATCTTTCGAGAAGATATAGACGATGTCCTTTTTATATGTTTTCCATTTCAACACTTCCGGGTTGAAATGGTCGGGATGGAAATGAGAAGCTAATATATATAATGTTCCCGCGCGATTAAGCAACTTCTCGTGTACGAACCCTTTGTCAGGTGACTTTCCCGTATCCTTGAAATAATCGATCAGGATGGCAAAGCCGTCCGCCTCGATCGCAAAACCACTGTGATAGATATATGTCAGTCTCATTTCTACATTCCTTTCTTTTTATAAACAAAACACGGAAAACAGCATTCTTGTTGCGCAAAGATAAAATTCTTCTTTTCGATATGAAAGGAAATTAATAGTTAAGAATGTTTGTTTTTCAAAATAAAAACAAGATATTTGGTGCATCATTCGCCTATTGGATGACAACAACCTAAAACCATATAACTATGGCAACATTTATCAATCCTTTTGTAGATAGGGGCTTCAAGCATCTTTTCGGACAAGAAGACAGTAAAGAACTCCTTATCGACCTGTTGAACGGCCTGTTCGAAGGTGAACGGTTAATCACGGAATTATCTTTTTTGAATGTAGAAATGCCGGCGGAAAGTACGGACGGTCGTGCGGCAGTTTTTGACTTGAAATGTAAGGATAAGGATGGAAGTATTTTTATTGTCGAGGTACAAAATGCTCCCCAAACTTATTTTTATGAACGAGGATTATACTATCTTTGTCGTATTATCAGTGGTCAGGACCGACGTGGAAATGACTGGAGGTTTGAACTTTATCCGGTATATGGTATTTTCCTGCTGAATTTTAAATCCGGAAAAACGGATAAAGTGCGTACCGATATCGTATTGGCAGATCGTGAAACTGGAAAACAGATGAGTGAAACGATGCGCCAAATCTATTTGGAGATGCCTTTCTTTAATAAAGAAGAGGCTGAATGTAAAACGAGTTTAGATTATTGGCTTTATACATTAAAGTATATGGAGAAGTTGGAGACATTACCATTCAAAGGCCAGAAGCAGCTATTTGAAAAATTGGAAAGGTTAGCAAAAATAGTCAACCTGAACAAGAAGGAACGTATGGAATACGAAGAAAGCCTCAAAATATATCGGGATAATCAAGGCGTATTAGACTATGCAATAGAGAAAGGATATATGGAAGGGGTAGAAAAAGGTATAAAAGAAGGCATAGAAAAGGGGATTAAAGAAGGTATCGAAAAAGGCATGGCAAAAGGAATCGAAAAAGGAATCGAAAAGGGCATTGAAAAAGGTCGAATGGAAGGTAAACTTGAAGGTTTGCGTCTTGCTGCTGCCAAAATGAAGGCCCAAGGTTTAGATGCGGCGACTATCATGAACGTTACTGGCCTGGATGCCGAGATAATAGATTCTCTATAAGAAGAATAGCCCAAAGAGGGGGAGACCTTTTTGGGCTATTTTATTTAACTTACAACTTTATCTCCAGCCGATCCATCATCACCCCTGTCTTCCGGCGTGCATCGGCCACATCCAATCCGCGAGCCAGCAGCACAGCCATACGGCGGTGTCCGTGGACTTCCGGTTTGCCGAAGAAACGCATTTGTGTGTCCGGTTGTTCCAGGACTTTATCCAGGTTGCCTAATGAAAGCTGTTTACTGTCCCCTTCGACTACTACGGCGCGTGAAGCACCGGCTCCGTGGAACGCGATGTTAGGTATCGGCAAGCCCAATACCGCGCGGGCATGCAGGGCGAATTGCGAAAGATCCTGTGTGATCATGGTGACCATGCCCGTGTCGTGCGGACGGGGAGAGACTTCGCTGAAGATCACCTCTTCGCCTTTTACAAACAACTCGACACCGAAGATGCCACGTCCGCCGAGCGCTTCCGTTATCTTGCCTGCGATTTTGCGTGCTTTCTCTTTTGCTACGGGGCTCATCGCCTGGGGCTGCCAGGATTCGCGATAGTCGCCGTCGACCTGCACGTGTCCGACCGGTTCCAGGAATGAAGTACCACCGATATGGCGAACCGTCAACTGGGTAATCTCATAATCGAAATCCACGAATCCTTCCACGATGACCTTGCCGGCGCCGGCGCGTCCGCCCTCCTGCGCATAATGCCAGGCGCGGTCGATATCTTCTTCTTTGCGGATCACGCTCTGTCCGTGGCCGCTTGAACTCATGATCGGCTTAACGACACAAGGCATTCCGATTGTTTTTACAGCATCTATGAACTCTTCTGCCGTTTCGGCAAAACGGTAAGGCGAAGTCGGCAGGCCCAATTCTTCCGCTGCCAGGCGGCGGATGCCTTCGCGGTTCATCGTCAGCCAGGTGGCGCGGGCGGTCGGGATGACGTGGAATCCTTCTTTTTCCAGTTCCATCAACGTCTGTGTCGCGATTGCTTCCACTTCCGGAACGATATAATCAGGCTTTTCTTTTTCTACGATTTCGCGTAATGCTTCTCCGTCCAGCATCGATACGACGTATGAACGGTGTGCAACCTGCATCGCCGGAGCGTCCGGATATTTGTCCAGCGCAATCACTTCCACTCCGTAACGCTGCAACTCGATTACAAACTCTTTTCCTAATTCGCCGGAACCGCAAAGTAAAACTTTGGTCGCGGTGGCCGATTTTGGTGTCCCTATTGTTACCATATTATATTAATGTTATATATTTTCTTTCGTTTGGGGATGCAAAGGTACGCTAATCTTGGCAATAGAAAGAAATGAACCGGTAAAAAGTATTGCCGGATGGCAGGATAAAAATGGATGGCCAAAGTTGGCTGTTAGGGTGAAATGGTGTATTTTCGTCGGCTGCAAACAAGTAAATACGGAATTATGGAATACATAAATATAGACTCTTCAAAACATTCCCTCTATAGCCCATTCAAGAACCTTTATTCGATCAGCTTCCCTATTTTCGAGCAGAGAACGGAAATGCAACAGGAAAAGGCTTTCGCTTCTACCCGTTATCATTTGACCGGATACGAAGAAAACAATGTCTTTATAGGGTTTATCTCTTACTGGGAGTTTGACGGATCTGTTTATATCGAGCATTTTGCCGTTAACCGGGAATTGAGAGGCGCGGGATACGGAAGCGCCATCTTGCGTGATTTCATCCGGTCGACGGAAAAAATCGTCCTGTTGGAAATCGATCCGGTCGTCGATGAGGTTTCAGAAGCACGCTTGAGGTTCTATAAAAGATGCGGTTTCCATGAAAATCCCTATCCGCATACTCATCCCCCTTATCGCGACGGCTATCATGCACATCCTTTAGTCATCCTTACCACCCAACGGGGGATAACGGAAAAGGAGTACCAGACTTTTTATAAGGAGCTGACTGATGTTGTGATGGATAAGAAATAGCTGGAAAATAAATAGAAAAGATAGAGCGTATGAATGTCGAAGAATTTAGAGAATATTGCCTCTCATTGAAAGGCGTATATGAGAAGATGCCCTTCCCGAATGTGGCGGATAAGTATAGCCGGGATGTCCTGTGTTTTTATGTGGGAAGCAAATGGTTCTGTTTTGTAAATATCGAAGTGTTTGACTTTTGCTGTATCAAATGCAACCCTGAAGAGTCGGGAGAGTTACAAGCCCGGTATTCCGGCATAACTCCCGGTTGGCATATGAATAAGAAATATTGGATTAGCGTTTATTTCAATCAGGATGTTTCGGACAACAAGATCAAAGAACTTGTAAAAGACTCATATGATATTGTCTTTCAGTCTCTCTCCAAAAAAGAAAAAGAAGCATTCTTAATATAATGTATAGGGAGATATTTTTGCCGATGTAGGAGATAATTTGGAAGGGCAAGCATCTAAAATTAGTTCACCTCCCACTTAATCCTTGTCCGACCCGGGTCAAACAGTTGTCTGACACTCGTCGAACAGCTGTCCGACCTTCGTCAAACAGCCGTTCGACCCGGGTCGGACAAGGATTGGGTGGGAGGCGATCGGAATTAGATGCCGGGACAATCGGAATTACAAGGCAGTCGGCTGGTTTTTACACGGCAGGCCGCCGGTCTGAAGTAGTAAGCCCTTTTTCCCGGCCTTGCATCGGGTTGTTAATATATTGTAATAATCAGTACTATGTGATACAAGGTATTTTGTTAGATCCTATATTTGTGGCAATAAATAACAAAATAGTTTCCTTTTTGTGTAACGATTTTTCAAAATGTTCGTCTAATAGATAAAAGCAACTACAAATATCATGATTCATCTGGAAGGAATTAACAAAACGTATTTCAATGGTGCACCGCTGCACGTCTTGAAAGGCATAGACTTGGATATAGAAAAGGGAGAGATGGTCTCTATTATGGGTGCGTCAGGATCAGGAAAATCCACTTTGCTGAATATTTTGGGAATACTGGATACATACGATACGGGAACTTACACCTTAAACGGGCAGTTGATCCGCAACCTGAGCGAAACCCGTGCGGCAGAGCTGCGTAACCGGATGATCGGTTTCATCTTCCAGTCCTTTAATCTGATTTCATTCAAAAATGCGATGGAGAATGTGGCTTTACCTTTGTACTATCAGGGTCTGAACCGCAAGAAAAGGAATGCGATGGCGATGGAATATCTGGATATGGTCGGCCTGAGAGACTGGGCGGAACATATGCCGAATGAAATGTCCGGCGGACAGAAACAACGTGTTGCCATAGCCCGCGCCCTGATTGCCAAACCACAGGTGATCCTGGCAGACGAACCGACCGGGGCTCTCGACAGTAAGACGACGGTCGAGGTGATGGAACTTCTCCGTAATGTAAATAAGGAAGGGCTGACGATGGTAATCGTTACGCACGAACAATCTGTGGCTGATGCCACTGACCGTATTGTCCGTGTGAAAGACGGCCTGATAGAAACAATCGAAAAGGGACAGGGCCATGTTTGATTTTGACAACTTTCGCGAGATATGGAGCACGATCAAAAAGAATAAGCTCCGTACGTTCCTGACCGGCTTCTCGGTGGCATGGGGGATCTTCATGCTGATTGTCTTGTTAGGTGCCGGAAACGGGATGAGGAATGGGATCATGTCTAACTTCCGGAATTTCAGTTTGAACCGGGTGGAGACATGGCCGCGCTACACAAGTAAGCCCTATCAAGGAATGCAGACGAATCGGCGAATCGAATATAAAGATGAAGACTTGATTGCCATACCGCGTGAAAATCCCGAAGTAGATTTGATTACGGCGAGTATCAGCAGGGGCGATACGCTTTCCTATGGCGAAGAATATAACGCTTACTCCCTGAACGGCGTACATCCGTCAAAGGCTATCATTGACAATATCAGGATGACGGTGGGCAATGGGCGTTTTATCAATGATATAGATGTGCGGGAAAAGAGAAAAGTGATTGTTCTCAGTCCCCGTATGAAAGAGGTGCTCTTTAAAGGGGCTGACCCGCTCGGCAAATATGTGAATGCAGGAAGTGTCGCCTACCAGGTGATCGGCGTTTATAAAGCGGAGGACAATGATAATAATGCTCCGGCATATATCCCTTTCAGTACGGCTCAGACCTTATATAATGCCGGGTACGGCCTGGATGACATCATCTTTACCATTAACGGTATTTCCACGCAAGAAGAATATGACGCTTTTGAGAAACGTTTCCGCCAACAGATGGGGTTGCGCCATAAGTTCGATCCGGAAGACCGGAGGGCGATCGGTATGTGGAGCACACTCGAAGAATTTATGATGCTGAACGGGATACTGAACGGTATTGCCCTGTTTATCTGGATTATCGGTATCGGGACACTGACTGCCGGAATTGTAGGCGTCAGCAATATCATGCTGATCACGGTACGTGAACGGACAAGGGAGTTCGGTATCCGGAAAGCGATAGGGGCGACTCCTTTTTCGATCCTGAAACTGATTATAGTCGAGTCGATCCTGATTACGGCGGTGTTCGGCTATTTGGGGATGGTGCTGGGAATCGGACTGACGGAAGGGATCAATGCCGTTATGGAAATGATGAATGCCGGAAAGAATGTTTCGCAGGATGACATGAGTATCTTCCTGAATCCGACGGTAAACCTGAGTGTGGCACTGTCCGCAACGGCTCTGATTATCGGTGCTGGCGTATTGGCCGGCTATTTCCCGGCCCGTAAAGCTGTCAAGATTACGGCTATCGAAGCCATGCGCGATGAATAATTCATAATTCAAAATTCATAATTCAATATTATGTTCATGTTTGATATAGATCGTTGGGTAGAGATATGGGTGACAATCACTCGTAACAAGACCCGTAGCCTGCTGACCGGTTTCGGTGTGTTCTGGGGAATCCTGATGCTGGTGGTCCTGTTAGGGTCCGGTAACGGACTTAAGAACGGGGTTATGAAGAATGTAGACGGTTTTTCAACCAATTCGGCTTTCTTCTTCTCGGAACGGA
The DNA here is from genome assembly GCA_900552465.1 of uncultured Parabacteroides sp. Lineage (GTDB taxonomy): Bacteria > Bacteroidota > Bacteroidia > Bacteroidales > Tannerellaceae > Parabacteroides. The sequence continues at coordinate 15,476 of URZO01000032.1, forward strand.
CTGGCGAACCTTATAAAGGATATAAGAAAGGCCGCTATTGGCAGATGCGTAACCGCGATCTGGAGACAATACGCCAGCGGGTGAAAGGCGTTCGCTATCTCTCGCCGATGATTATGCAGTGGGGCGGACAGAATAATGTCGTAAGAGGACAGAAAGCCGGTACGTACAACGTACGTGGCGTCTATTCCGAATACTTCAATATCGAGACGCAGCATATCCTGGCAGGACGCCTGCTGAACGAAATCGACATGATCGAGCGGCGCAAGGTGTGCCTGATCGGCAGTATCGTGAGGGAGGTCCTTTTTGCTCCCGACGAAGATCCGATCGGACAATATATACGGGTGAACGGTATTTATTACCAGGTGGTCGGCGTCATCAAGCCGAAGCCTCGTGCGCAGATCGGCGGACGTACGGAGGAGAGCGTGATGCTCCCGTTCAAGACGCTTCAGCAGGCTTCCAACCAGGGCGATAAATTCTGGTTCCTGTGTGCGACGGCCGATGATGGGTATTCGTGTGACAAGATGGTGGAAGACATAAAGACCGTCTTGCGTTCGCAGAACGAGATTTCGCCGACGGACGAACATGCGATCAGCAGCTTTACCATAGCCAAGCAGTTCGAGACGTTCGACCTGTTGTTTACCGGCATCAATATCCTGGTCTGGCTGGTTGGTATCGGAACCTTGCTGGCGGGTATCATCGGTGTCAGTAACATTATGATGGTGACTGTCCGGGAACGGACGCGCGAGATCGGTGTGCGCCGTGCTATCGGGGCGAAACCGTTCGATATTATCTCGCAGATCATGAGTGAGAGTCTGCTCCTGACTTCGCTTGCCGGACTGATCGGATTGAGTGTCGGGGTTTTCCTGCTCGATGTGGTGAACAATGCCCTGGCGAGCGGCGGAAGCGATTCGTCGAACGGAACGTTTTTCTCCAATCCGGAGATCCATATCGGAACGGCGGTGGCGGCTACGGTTGTCCTGTTGTTCAGCGGCTTGCTGGCCGGGTTGATCCCTGCCTGGAGAGCGATGCAGATCAAGGCAATCGATGCAATCAGAGAAGAGTGAATATAGTTGAAAGTTGAAAATTAAAAATTGAAATAAGATATCATTATGAAGAATCGTATCGTAAAAAAAATCCTGCGAATCATATTTCTGGTACTTGTAGGAGCAGCAGTTATCGGCACTTTCTACTTCTTATGGAAGAAAGCACAGCCCGTTATTACCGTCTACGAATTGGTAACCCCTTCCCGGGACACGATTGAGACGAAAACAGTGGCAACCGGAAAGGTGGAACCCCGCGACGAAGTGCTTATCAAGCCGCAGATGTCGGGTATCATCTCCGAATTGCTGAAAGAAGCCGGACAGATGGTGAAAGAGGGAGAGATCATCGCCCGGATCAAGGTGATCCCCGAAATGGTCCAGTTGAACAGTGCCGAATCGCGCGTACGGGTTGCCAAGATCAGCCTCGACCAGATCAGTGCCACTTTCAAGCGTGACGAAGAACTCCATAAACAAGGGGTTATCTCCAAAGAAGATTATGAAACCTCCCTTGCCAACTATAAGAAGGCGCAGGAAGAGGCCGAGAATGCACAGGACGCTCTCGAGATTATCCGCGAGGGTATCTCCAAACGGTCGACAGCCTCCAGTACGACGCAGGTGCGTTCAACGATTACCGGTATGATTCTGGATGTGCCTATCAAGGTCGGTAACTCGGTGATCCAGTCCAATACTTTCAACGACGGTACGACAATCGCCACGGTAGCCGATATGAACAATATGATCTTTAAAGGGAAAGTGGACGAGACGGAAGTCGGCCGTATCCATGAAGGCATGCCGATCAAACTGACAGTCGGTGCTATGGAAAGCCGTACGTTCGACGCCATGCTGGAATATGTGGCTCCGAAAGGCGTGGAAGAGAACGGCGCCGTGCTGTTCGAGGTGAAAGCCGCTGTGCAGATCCCGTCTGATGCCTTTATCCGTGCCGGCTATAGTGCGAATGCCGAGATCGTGTTGAAACGTGCGGAGAATGTTTTATCTGTACCGGAAAGTTGCGTCGAGTTTAGCGGCGATTCCACCTTTGTCCAGGTCGTGACGCAGGAGATGCCGGAGCAGAAGTTTGAAAAGCGTCCTGTAAAAGTAGGTTTGTCCGATGGTATCAAGATCGAGATCAAGGAAGGTATAACCGAAAGTGAAAAGGTTCGCGGTGCGATAGCCGATCCGGCTAAGAGATAAAAACGGATACTACCGATTATAAATATGAAAGCAATGAGAAATCAATTGATAATAGCAACAGCTTTACTCTTCTCGGGTTCTTTTGCCTGGGCGCAGGAACCGGCCAAACAATGGTCTTTGGAAGAGTGCATCCGCTATGCGATCGAACATAACATCGATCTGAAGCAGCGGCAACAAGAGCAGGCAAGCCGTGAAGTGGAACTGAACACAAGCAAGTTCAGCTGGTTGCCCGACCTGAATGCCAACGTCGGACAGAATTTCGACTTCGGCCGTTCCCCGTCCAAGACCGGCGTTATTGTGGACCAGAACTCAGCCAATACTTCGGCATCCATTTCGTTGAGCATGCCGATCTTCGACGGTATGAGAATCCCGAACGATATCGCCGCCCGCCGGCTGGACCTGAAAGCGGCTGTCGAAACGTTGAACAAGGCGAAAGAGGACCTGGCGATCAATATCGCATCCTATTATTTGCAAGTATTATATAATAAGGAAGTACAGCGGATCGCCGAGTTGCAGGTCGCGCTAAGCAGCGAGCAGGTGACGAAGACCGAAGCCTTGGTGAAAAACGGCAAGGTGCCGCTTTCCCAATTGTACGATATGAAAGCGCAGTTGGCGAAAGATGAGGTCTCCCTGACGGAAGCCAATAACAATGTCAAGTTAGCTTTGCTCGACCTGACGCAGAGCCTGGAGCTGGAACGCGACGGCGAGAACTTCGATATCATCGTTCCCGAAACCGGGGATGCCGTTGAAGAGAATATGAGCAGCATCCTGCCTCCAGACAACATCTACGATCATGCCGTCTCTTTCAAGCCGCAGATCAAGGAACAGGAATACCTGCTGGAGAGCCAGAAGAAGATGTTGAAGGTGGCGCAGGCCAGTTATTATCCGAAGTTGAATTTCGGAGCCAGCTACAGCAACGGATACTACCATTATTCCGGTGACGGAGATTATGATAATATCGCGTTCGGCGACCAATTGAAGAATAACGGGCGTAAGACAGTCGGTTTCAGCCTGAGCATCCCGCTCTTCAACCGTTTCCAGGTCCGCAACAGCGTACGCTCCGCCCGTATAAACATCCGCAACCGTGAGTTGATGATGGAGAACACGAAGAAAGCCTTATATAAGGAGATTCAGCAGGCTTATTATAATGCAACGGCCTCCCAGGAGAAATATATCGCATCCGACAAATCGGTCATTGCCAGCAAGGAAGCCTTCTCGTATGCCGAAGACCGCTATGCCGCCGGGAAGAGCACTGTCTTCGAATACAGCGAAGCCAAGACGAAGTATGCCCAGAGCTTGTCCGAACAGGCACAAGCCAAGTACAACTTCATCTTCCGTGCCAAGATCCTGGACTTTTATAACGGAACACCAATAACACTATAACATTATTTAGGTTAGACACATTTGTTGATTGTTTGTTTGAAGGGAGGTCTCCGGGATGGAAACCTCCCTTTTTGTGATTCCCTTCCACGTTAATTATTATCAATAATTGTCTGTGGCAGAATAACGGCTCAGATAATTTTGTATTTTACAAACAATTTATTTGAAGTCATTTAGGTATGAGACTGAAGATCCAAATATTCTTATTATTCGTATTTGTGGCAGTCTGCGCATATGGGCAAGACACTTCGTTTAGTGCTGTGCCGGTAGACACGAATGATACGATAGAAGCTGATAGCCGACTGGGTTCCGTCGATATAGGTGAGGGGGTGGGCTTGCTTTACCAATATCCTCGTTTTACGATAAATAGAACCGGGGAAAAACGTGGGAAGACAGCGATTCCTCCTTATGTTTTGTATTCCCCTTATTGGAAAAGGCATAAACTGTTTAAGACATTAGGCTGGAGTGCCTTGGGATTAGGATTGCCCGCTATGGTTTTTGGCGTTATAGGGGGATTAGGGGCTTTTTATAATGGTAAGAATGAAGATACATGGTATGGCATTTTTTATGGCGGCATGGGCTTGACTCTTGCAAGTGTTCCCCTTTTTATCTGCAGCGTGCATTATAAACATCGAGCTTATTCTTTGTCCATTGGCGGTGCAAGTATGAATAGCCAACCGGCATTGGCGGTACGAGTCAGTTTTTAGTTGTGAATTGTAAAAATTGTATTTCAGGATAATAAGTTCTTATGAAATAATAATAAAATCAGCGGCAGATAGTCTTTCAGTGTTATCCGCAATTGTTTTAATGCCTGCTGTATCCGGTAGTCAACGGTTTTGGATGATACCTGCAGGATTTCCGCAATATCTTTATAGCTTTTATTCTCGAAGCGGTGCATGACAAAAGCCTCCCGATAAGTGGGAGGCAAGGCCTCCACTGCTTCTCTGATCCTTTTTTGCAGTTCCTCAAATTGGTAGAAATCTGTATCCTGCAACATCTCTTGCATATTTTCGTAGAAGAGCGTGTCTGCCCTTAATTGGGATTGGTGGCGGACGATTTGGTTGATTACACGGTGATAGACTGTCCGGAACAGATATTGGCTTAATGACGTTTCGAAGGTTTGAGTTTGCCGGGTCTCCCATAACCATAACATTACATCCTGAACGATTTCTTCGGCATCTTTCAGCTCTACAAACCTTGTCGCATAAGCGCACAGTATCGGATAGTATCTTCTGAACAAGATGCCATAGGCTTTTAGATCTCCATTCTGTATGGCTGAAAGTAAAAAGCGTTCGTCTGTGGTTTGTAGTATTTCTCCTTTCATATCTCTGGTCACAAAGATAGTTTTTTTGCGATAGAAAAAAAATATTGAAAAAATATTCCCTTCTGTTTAGGAATCCTTTCGATTTCTCTTGTCTACTATATAAACAAGCGATAAACTGGTATGGAAACACCTGATACAAATATGATAGAATATATTCTTCCCCGCTATTGCTCCGGTGAAGCGACAGTGGAAGAATGCCGGATGGTTGAGGAATGGATAAAGCAGTCGGATGAAAACTACCGTATTGCTAAACAGATCCATACCCTTTATCTGGCAACGGATACGATGCAGGTCTTGTCGGCGGTCGAAACGGAGAAAGCCTTGTCTTCGGTTTGCCAAAAGATGAGTAAGGTCAATGAACATGCTAAAGTAACCATGGTTACTTGGCTGCAACGCGTTGCAGCGATTTTGTTTATTCCTCTTTTGATTGCTTTCGGAATACAAAATCTGAAGCCTCGTCCGGTTGAAATCGCCCAAATGATTGAAGTGAAAACGAATCCGGGTATGACGACAACAGTCGATTTGCCGGATGGTACCAGAGTTCATCTTAATTCAGAATCAAAACTCTTTTATCCCTCTTTCTTCGATAAGGACAAAAGAAGGGTTGCCCTGCAAGGGGAAGCGTTTTTCGAAGTACAGAAAGATGCGGAACATGGTTTTGTTATTTCTACCCCGCATGAAACGAAGATAGAGGTGCTGGGCACTTCTTTTAACGTCGAAGCGTTCGAAAAAGACGCTTTTGTCTCTACTACACTGATCGAAGGGAAAGTCCGCTTCGACTATATGAAGAATCAACGGTCTACGGCTGTTTTGATGAAGCCCGGCCAGAAACTGACCTATGATTCTTCTTCCTCCCGAATACAACTGATAGAAACGAGTGGCGCCGCTGAAATAGCCTGGAAAGACGGAAAGATCGTTTTCCTGGCGACCCCTTTGCCCGAAGCATTGCGGATGCTGGAAAAGCGGTTTAATGTGACATTTGTTTTATCCAACGATCGGCTTCGGGGTGAAGCTTTTACCGGATCTTTCAGTAATCAGCGGTTGGAACGTATATTGGAAATCTTCAAAATATCATCTAATATCAAATGGCGTTATTTGGATACGCAGGATACCATGAATGAAAAAACGAGAATAGAAATCTATTAAAAATCAAGTAAACATGAGAAACAGACCTCCCTAAAGAAAAAACATCCGGAAAAATATTGGCGTATTTTCCCGGATGAAATGAGTTAACTTTAAAACGCTTGTTTGGCGACAAGCAGTAATAAATCATTTTTTTAATCAGATCACTACAAAGTTATGCAAAAACATTTTAATACCCAACTGTTTTGGGTACCAGAGTCGCTTTGGTTCACCTTAAACAAAATTCCAAGAGTTATGAAGCTATACATATTCTTGTTATTCTGTTCGATCAGCTTAGTGCAAGCCACGAACAGCTATGCCCAAAAAGCAACAGTTAACCTGAAAATAGAGAATCAGACAGTTCAGACTGTTTTGGATGAAATTGAGAACCAATCTGAGTTTTCCTTTTTCTTCAACACACGGCATGTCGATCTGCACCGGAGAGTTTCTGTTGCCGCCCAAAAGAGCGATATATTCAAAGTTCTGGATAATCTTTTTGCCGGTACTAATGTACGTTACTCTGTAGTGGATAAAAAGATTATTCTTTCTGTAGAAGAGTCGGTTTCGCAACAAACGAAGAAGGTTATAACAGGTGTTGTTAATGATGACAGAGGAGAACCGGTTATCGGTGCCAATGTCGTGGAAAAGGGTACTACGAACGGAACGGTGACGGATATTGATGGGAAATATAGCCTTTCGGTTTCTGACAAAAGTATTCTTGTTGTTTCTTATATAGGGTATAACAGCCAAGAAATAAAAGTCGGTAAAGAGAATGTGATTAATATTTTGCTCCATGAAGATGCTGAGGCTTTGGATGAAGTGGTAGTTGTCGGATACGGAACTGTGAAAAGGGGGAATTTAACAATGTCAGTTTCTTCCTTGCAGGCTGAAAATCTGGAGAATAGACCGGTGCAATCTGTCTCTGAAGCATTACAGGGGCAGGTTCCTGGTTTAAGTGTGACAAGTTCCGGACGTCCGGGAGAGGCGGCTAAGATGCAATTACGCGGTGCAACTTCTCTGAATGAATCCGGTTCTCCTTTGGTTCTGGTAGATGGCGTGCCAGGAGAGTTTGATTATCTGAATGTAGACGATATTGAAAACGTGACAGTCTTGAAAGATGCTGCTTCTGCCGCTATTTATGGTTCAAGAGCTGCTCATGGTGTTATTTTGGTTACGACAAAACGTGGAAAAACAGGAAAGCCTACATTCCGGTATAACGGTTCTGTCGGGATTAATACGCCAACCGATATGCCTGAGGTGATGAGTTCTGCGGATTATGCCCGTGTATTGAACGAAGCTAATGTGAACATGGACAGATCACCTGTTTATCTGGAAGAAGATATTCAGAGGTTTGCAAGCGGATCGGATCTAAACCGCTATCCTAATACAAATTGGATCGACTTGGTTTTTCAAAACAGTATTACTACCCGTCACTCTATTGCGGCTTCCGGTGGTAATGAAGTGGTAAAATATCATTTAAGCGCGGGAGTGGATCACCAAACCGGTGTTATACCTGAAATCACACAGAATATATTTAATGTCCGTTCCAATGTAGACGTTGTCTTGAATAAGCGGTTGGATGTTTCTTTTGATATTCGCTATACACAGCGGAAAAAAGATGAGGTTGTCGGATTTGATGACATTATAAAAGATGTATATAAGATGAATCCTGTTGATGTAGCTTATTATACTGATGGCAGTTACGGTTATAACTCCAAGTTGGTGATAAATCCGATTGCCTATCTGAAAGAACGGGGACATGGTTATAAAGATCGGCATGATGCGAATGGCATATTCAAATTGAATTATAAGATTATGGATGGATTGACTTTCACGGGTGTTGCAAATGTCAATTATATTTTTGATAATGTTTCCACGCAAAACCGGAAGATATACTTTACGGATTACTTTACTAAAAAGCAATATGAAAACGGTGTAAATTCATTGAAGGAAGAGCGCGACTACAAACAGTATTTCAATTTGCAGGCTTTGTTGAACTATAAGAAGAGTTTCGGGAAACATAATTTGGAAATACTGGCTGGTTTTCAGGCTGAAAATGAAAAGACAAATGATGTAACCGCATTCAGAGATGGTTACCCGACTGATTTGATTTATATACTGGATGCCGGATCTAAGGATAACTGGAGTAATGAAGGTACGGCTGCCCATTGGAGTTTGGCTTCTGCTATCGGACGTGTGAATTATGATTATGAAGGTAAATATCTTTTATCTGCAAGTTTCCGTTCGGATGGTTCTTCTTATTTCTTAAAAGGACATCGCTGGGCGACGTTTCCGACAGTATCGGCTGCCTGGCGTGTTACAAGCGAATCGTTTATGGAAGCAACTTCTCATTTTCTCGATGATTTGAAGATTCGCGGATCTTGGGGTATAGCCGGTGCTTCTTCCGGTTTAACGGATCCGAAAACGAAGATGAGTCTGTATCCGAGCTATACAACCATTACGATGGGAAATGTTGTCTTGAACAATATATATAAGCAGACGGCCTATTTGAAATCTTTGGGTAATAATGAACTGGGTTGGGAGAAGACATATATGTTCGATATCGGTGTGGATATGCGGTTACTGAAGAACAGACTTGGTTTTGTATTCGATTATTACAATAAGGACACACGTGATATCTTGATTGAACTTCCTGTTCCACTGGAATATGGATTAGATAAACCTAAAATGAATATTGGAGAAGTGACGAACCGGGGATGGGAATTGGATATCACTTGGAATGATCAGATAAAAGACTTTAGATATGGTATTTCAGCTAATGTATCAAACAATAAGAACGAAGTCAAAAGTATTGGTGGTACGAATGCCTGGATCGATGGTAGTAAATATACGAATGTGGGCTATGCGATGAATTCGATCTATGGATATGAATCAGTGGGACTGTTCCAGTCTGGACGGGAGATTGAAGGAGCACCGTTCCAAAACGTAAAAAACAAGCCGGGTGATGTCCGGTATGTCGATCAGAACAAGGATAATAAAATAGATGGTGCGGACCGTGTTGTAATAGGCGATCCTAATCCGCATTATCTTTTCGGTGTTCGTCTGAATGGAGAATATAAAGGATTTGACTTGTCTGTCTTTTTCCAGGGTATCGGTAAAAAAGATTATATTATGACTGGTCCCGGCGTTCGTCCTTTTGCCGATGCTCCTTTAATGGAACAGCATATGGATTATTGGTCGGAGAATAATCCGTCTGCAAAATATCCTCGTGTATTACCGAATGCAGAAGGTGATTTTAACTATGAGACTTCTGATTTCTGGAAAATTAATGGTGGTTATCTCCGCCTGAAGAATCTACAATTTGGGTATAAATTGCCTAAGAGCATTCTTTCATCTCTCGGATTGGGATATGCTCGTGTTTATTTCTCTGCAAATAACCTGTTTACGATTGATAATTTTGTTCCGGGATATGATCCTGAGACAGAGAATGCGTTTACTTATCCGTTGGCTAAGACTTATTCATTCGGATTAAATGTTCAGTTTTAATTATTTAAGTATTAGAAGATCATGAAAAATATAACTAAATATACATGTTTGGCTTTTATCGCCTGTCATCTTATCAGTTGTGATTCCTATCTGGATAAACCGCCCTTGCATCAGATATCGGATGATAGCTGGTGGAAAGATGCAACACAGGCACAAATGATGGTTGATAATTGTTATAATTATCTCCCTGATCATGAAATTATTCCTTATCGTGACGGTTATTCGGACAACGGAATCTGGCGTGCTACAAATGTTATGGGAGATGGTTCTTTGACTGCATTTACTAAACAAGTAAAGGATGAATGGAAATATGAGGAAGTTGCACAACTGAATTATGTTCTGGAGGGTTTGGAAAAAGCAAAAGCCTTCTTGACGGAAGATAGTTATGTGCATATGAAAGCAGAGGTTCGTTTTATCCGTGCGTGGATGTTTTACGATATGATGTTTTATTTCGGTGATATTCCTTTGGTAGATCATCTTTTGACAGTTGATGAGTCATTGAAGATCGGCCGTACATCGAGAGATGAGATTTGGCAGTTTATCCAGACGGAAATGAATGCGGTTTTAGCAGATATTCAGAAGAAACCGACAGAAGAAAGCGGCCGTGTCAATGAAATGGTTGTCCGTTCTTTTCTTGCTCGTATCAGTCTGTTTGAAAAGGATTATGAAGTAGCATTGACACAAACCGAAGCTGTTATAAAGAGTGGCAAATATGCCTTATATCCCTCTTATGAAGATATGTTCAGGCCTCAGGCAGATGGTGCCAATAGCGAAATAATATTTGAATTTCAGTATTCTAATCCTCTGAAACTTCATGACTTGAATCGTAATCTTTCTCCGGGTGCTTCTCCGTACGCTGGATGGGGGAGAATGATGGCGCTTGAAAATATGGTTGATGAATACGAATGTATAGAAGGACATCCTATATCCGAATGCGAATCATCAGGTTGTAAACATGTCGCCGAGCGTCAGGCTATGGATGCTGAAGGAAAGTATGGCGAGTATGAGTTTCGTGATCCGCGTTTGAAGCAAACCATTATCACCCCCGGATGGGAATGGATTAAGAATGATGCTGTAGCCTTTGTTTTCGATCCGGCTGATGAAAATGGCCTGGATTATGTAAAAAACAAACCGTGGAGTACGGGTTATTCGTTAACAAAATGGGTGGATCTGAATGGAGAGAATGAAGATCGTACAAAGGCATATAAGAATATTACTTTGATTCGCTATGCGGATATCTTGTTGATGCGTGCAGAAGCTTTGATAGAATCCGGCGGTAATTTGCAGGAGGCCGTTGACCTGATCAACCAGATTCGGAATCGTGCCGGAATGCCTTTGATCGGCAATACCGGAGAACAAAGTGTATTGCGGGAAAAACTTCGCCATGAACGACGCATTGAATTGGCATTTGAAGGGCTTCGATATTATGATATTATTCGTTGGCGTATTGGGGATAAAGTTAGAAATGGAAACCAATACGGAGCAGCATTGATGAATAAGGAAACGGGTAAACGTGAAAATATATTTATGGAAAAGAGAGTGTGGGACGATCATATGTATCTCTGGCCTGTTCCTCAGGATGCGCGTGACTTGAATCCGAGTCTTGATCAGAATCCGGGTTGGTAAGATAATTGTGAGTAGTATATAATTCTAAAGGATATGAAAGAATAATGTATTGTAAAATGAGAAAGATACTGTTTCCTATATTGGCTTTGATGTTTTTTGTCTCGTCTGCGAAAACGCAGACGAGAGATTGGAATGCCCCTCCTTATGCAGAAGATTATGCGTTTATAACCAATGATGGGGCGTGGTGCTGGTTTTCCGATCCACGGGCTATTTATGTGGATAATAAAATGTTTGGTGGCTTTGTCGATAAAGAGGGAAGCATCTGGGCTTTCAGCTATGACCCGGAGACTCAGCTTCGCCAGCAGTATAAGTTGAGCGATAGATTTAATTATGACGATCATGCAAATCCGTCTGTCATGGAGTTGCCGGATAAGCGGCTGGTTATATATTTCTCAGCACATGGGGGGACTGTGAATTCTCCTATCTATTATGCCGTAAGTAAAAATCCGGCAGATATATCTTCTTGGGAGAATTTGCAAAGTATCGATCCGAAAATGCCGGGAAGTTTGGGTGTCTGTTACACGAATGCCGCTATGTTGTCGGAGGAAGCCAACCGGACTTATTTGTTCTTTAGAGGACGGAATTTCAAACCGACTTGCATATACAGTGATGATTTGAAAACATGGAGCGATCCGGTTAGTATAGTCGTGAACGATTCTTTGTATGGGGAAAGTGGACGACCTTATATGAAAGTTACGACTAATCATAAAAATAAAATCTTTTTTGCATTTACGGACGCGCATCCACGTGACCGGGCGACAAACTCTATTTATTTTATGATGTATAAGGATGGAAAGCTTTGTAAAGCGGATGGTTCTGTTATATCGGAAAAGTTAGGTCCTGTTATGCCGAGCCAGACAGATAAGGTATATGATGCAACAAAGACTTTTGATAAGGCTTGGATTTGGGATGTGGCGTTTGATAAAAATGAGAATCCAGTATTGGTTTATGCACGTTTTTCCCATGCATGTAGCATCCATTCTTATTGGTATGCAAAATGGGATGGCGGGAAATGGGTAAATATAAAGATCACGGATGCAGCCCAATGTTTTATGAGGAATGATTACAACAACAAAAACTATTTGGAGACAGAAGAAAATTATTCAGGAGGAGTTTATCTGGATCATGAGAACCCGTCTGTTGTGTATACTTCCCGTCCGATTAATAATGTATTTGAAATAGAGAAGTGGACTTTGACAGGAGGTGAAAATGTCTGGAAATCCGAAGCTGTTACAAAAGATTCGGAAAGAGATAATATCCGCCCGTTTGTAGTTCGTAACCATTCAGGAAACCAGCCGGATGTACTATGGGTATATAATTATAAATATCCAGGATTCCGGTCTTATGAGTCTGCGATCCGTGTGAACCAAAAAGCTAAAGGATTTGACAGCGGCTTTAATAAAGAAGCTATAAAGGTGGTTGCAACCGCTGTCGCAGATTGGCAACTACGGGATTATGAAACTGCTCCGTTTAACAGTAGTGTGGCACGCGGTTGGAGAAATGGAGTGTTGTACAATGGTATGTTCGATTGGGCTGTTTTGAGCGATAATGACAAATACTTCAAATACTTGGAGAATGTTTTTGATAAAGAATCCTGGCAGGTTGGAAACCGGATGTATAATGCAGATGATATTTGTGTAGCTCAAGCTTATCTGGACATGTATAGCCGGTACAAAAAGGAATATATGCTTATTCCTACATTGGCAAGAGGTGAATGGGTGGTCAACCATCAGCCGGAAGGAAATATTGACATAACGAAGGGGCATAGCGACCGTTGGTGGTGGTGTGATGCCTTATATATGGCTCCGGCGGTTTATTCCCGTTTATATACCATTACAGGTAACAAGTCATTTATGAAGTTCGCTGATAAAGAGCTTAAAGCGACTTATGACCATTTATATGACAAAAAGGAAAAACTCTTCTACCGTGATGCTAAATATTTTGTGAAGAGGGAAGCGAACGGAGAAAAGATTTTCTGGGGACGAGGTAATGGCTGGGTTATGGGAGGCTTAGCAGAGCTTTTGAAGACTTTACCGGAAAATGATAAAATGTTCCGCCCGTTCTATGTGAAATTATTCAAGGAAATGAGTACTCGTGTTGCAGAGTTGCAATGTGAAGACGGATTTTGGCGTGCAAGTCTGTTGGATCCGGTGACTTATTCAGATCCAGAGATAAGTAGTACCGGTTTGTTTGTATATGCTTTGGCTTATGGTATTAATCAGGGATATATATCTAAAGAAAAATATTTGCCTGTTGTAATCAAAGGTTGGAAAGCATTGGTCGCCTCTGTTGATACGGAAGGAAAAGTCGGTTGGGTTCAACCGGTCGGACAGGCTCCTAAAAGGATAGAAAAAAGAATGACGCAAGTTTATGGTACAGGTGGCTTTTTGATGGCAGCTTGTGAAGTTTATAGATTGGTAGAATAGCAACTGACGGGATATCTGACAGGAAATCTTATTTGCTGTCGGAGGAAAGATGTGATGTGCACCTCAAAAGTCCTCCATCTGCAAGCTTTTTAATCGTAACGTTTTAAGCTTGCAAATGGAGGTTTGTTTTTGAAAAAACCTTTATCTTTTCAGCTTCCCCACAAACATCAGATTGTTGTCGTTCTCGTGCAACGAGCCTGCCAGTTCTTTCAGTTTGACTTTGTCTTTGTCCGGGCATTTTCCGGAGGCGAGATGGGATTCGATCATTTCTGACAGGGCGCCCGGTTCTATGTTGAAGATGAACCAACCTTTGTTGAAATGGCTGTTCGGGTTTGCAACAGGCAGGTTGCCATAGAAGTCGTTGACCAGGCGGAATTGTGTAGACGACATCTTCTGTTTATCCACCAGTACGGTTCCTCCCGGTATAAACTGTCCGTTGTTCCAGGAGAAATAGTTGACCATGACGTGGTTCGGAAGTTCTGTATAAATATGGAAAGGCTTTTGGGCAAAGCCTGGGAAGTTCATAGTGAAACGCGGTATCAACCGGTTTGCTTCTGTATCGTATGTATAAGCCGTATCGACGCCTGTATAAAAGAAATCGAATGTTCCCGTGTTACGGTAAGAGAATATTTCACCGTCGAAATTATCAGCCAGCATATAAGGACGTGCCGGGACCTTGTCCAGTATATTTCCGTCCGTATCGACCTTGAAGGCAAAAGGAGCGCCTTCTTCGAACGGCATGTGGACAACGGAGAGCGTGCCGTCCGTATTCATCCCGATCTTCGGTTTATTCACCTGTCCGGGCAGATTGATGTCTTTTATCCATTTCCCGTCGAGCCCATACATCATGATTTTCTTTCCGTAGAAAGGGGAGAAGAATATGTGGCCACCTCGTTCGTCAATGATCTCATCATAGACCGTCATTGAATATTCGCCCGGACCGTTTCCCATAGCACCCACGTTGCAAAGGAATTTCCCGTCCTTGTCATATAGTTTTACCACGTCGGATTCCTGCCGGATACAGATATAGTTGTCGCTTACCTGTATCCACCACGCCTTGAACAGCGCTTCGTCGGATGTCTCAAACCGCACGATCCGGCAGTCTTCCACCAGTTCGCTAAGCGGGATGTCTATTGTGTCGTGTGCCGCTTTCAGGTCACAGATATATAGCGGGCCGTCTGGGTTTTCGACTATCCGGACGCTACCGTCGTTTGTCTGCATCGATTGCTGAGTTGGGGAGCTACAACCGGCAAGGCTTGCCAGCAGGATAACAGCGAATGGAAGAAGTGCTTTTACTTTCATATTTGCATAGACTTAAATGAATTTGAAAACAAAAGTATGAATAAATCGTAGATACGAACTATTCATATTCGTATAATAAATAGTTGATTAATCTATATTAACGGGGACATATCTATATAAAAGTGCCCTTCGAGCTGGTATCACTACCCACCCGAAGGGCTAAAAGTGTGTCTAATTAAGGTCCTTTCCTGGTTAATATTAGTTATTTACAAATAAGAAAGTCTCATTCGTTCGGTGTGACGTCCCACCATACACGCGTGTCGAAATTGTCCGGTCCCTGTGCTGCTATAGCTGCTTCGTAGTTGGGCACATTCGTGTTGTAATCATCCGGATAATAATGACGGCGGTACGGAACATGGGTTACCGTAGCGGCGCTACCCGGTTTCAGATTCGGAACGTTCAACCGGCGCCAGTCGGACCAGGCTTCGATACCATCCTGCATAAAGTTGCCTAACCAGCGTTGCATCGCTATTTTCTCAATCTTTTGCTGATCTGACCCTGTGAATGCGATCTCGGGCTGGGCACAATAGGCGTCGACCTGGTTTTCCAATCCGTATTGGCCGAAGGAAGCGGCGATACCGGCTTTATACAATGCCTCTGCATCGGCATTGATCCATCCGCGAACGGCGGCTTCAGCTTCGATCAGCAAGATATGGGAGGGCGAGATGACTACCATCGGTGAATTCTGCTGGTAGTAGCGAGGATCAAAAGTGGCACAATCCGGATAGTTTATGATTTCAGCCTGTGCAATGCCATACGGAACTCCCTGATATTCGCCTTTGCTGTTCGGGTCTGCATACGCCTCTATACGCGGATCGTTGTAGGCGAGCAACTGGTCCAGAATCGTTTTGGACGGGGCGAAGTCTTTACGACCGGAAATCACGATGTTGTCGTATAGGGGGTTCTGGTTTGCCGTTTCCGACAAATATTTATATTCCAGACGGTCGTCGTTGCTGGTCATACCTCCGTCAGCATAAGCCTTTGCGAAACGGGCCTTTCCTGCTGCCGGGTCTACATCCGACAACTTGATTGCCAGCATCATGCGTACGGATGCATTGAATTTCTTCCAGCGTGCGATATTGCCGGAGTACAGGATATCGAACTCTTTATTTAATGTGCCGGATTCGTCAAACTGACTGTATGCTTCGGATAAATCCCGGTCCAGGTCTTCATAGATGAATTGCTGCGTATCATATTTAGGAGTAAAAATACCATCGTCTCCTTTCACAGCTTCTGTGTAAGGTATCATTCCCAATATGTCCGTCAAATGCATATAAATGAATGCGCGCAACGTGCGGGAGGCTGCAATCTGGTTAGCTGCCGTTCCGAACAGAACCACATACGATTCGTTTGCCGTTTCCTCATTCGTATTCAACGAAATGATTGTATTCAGGTTACGGATCCGTTCGTAGTAATAAGGACCCGTGTTGAAGTCCGTCATGGCATATCCGGAATACTGGATATTCTGCCTTTCGGACAAGTATTGCGGGTATAACTGGTTCCACGGGTCATACGTCCCGACCATTGTGAACAGAGGGGTGACTTTGCAGGCGTATGTGAACAGGAAACGTGTATCCGGCATTGACGGGTTGTTGGGGTCGATGTTGGTGTCTCCGAAATCCCCGCAACTGCTGAATGTCATTAAGCCGGTCAATGCTATTGCTATAAATTTTATATATTTCATAATTCGACTCTTTATTAAGTTTAGAATGTAAGATTTACTGTAACACCGAAGGAACGGGTAGAAGCTGCCTGTCCT
This sequence comes from uncultured Parabacteroides sp., assembly GCA_900552465.1. GTDB lineage: Bacteria > Bacteroidota > Bacteroidia > Bacteroidales > Tannerellaceae > Parabacteroides. The sequence continues at coordinate 32,153 of URZO01000032.1, forward strand.
CCTTCAATATAATTGTAGGATGCGCCACCTGATTCGGACGGGTCGATGTTAGGTACGCCGGAATAAATCAACCAGGGGTTCTGTGCGACAAACGATACACTGGCTCTGTTTATACCTGTTTTTGTTTTCTGCAGGAAAGCTGTGGGAACATCGTAAGTCACGGACAGTTCGCGCATTTTCAGGTAACTTGCATCGTAAACATAATCTTCCCAGATAAGACTTTTGCGTGACTGGTAATAATAGTTCGCATCGACATAGGCCGTTACCGGTTTGTACGTCCCGTCGCCATTGTCGACAACACCGTCTATACGGACACCGCCGCCGTCGGCTACACTGTTACGGATCGGGTTACCCTTGTCGTTGAGGCCGACTGTAGAGGATAGCAATCCCGAACCCTCACCGAACATATTGGTTGCAGATGCGATTTCACCGCCGATCTGGAAGTCGAAAGAAGCGCTTAACCTGAAATTCTTGTAACGGAGGGATGTAGAGAATCCTCCGGTCAGATCCGGCTGGATGTTACCTAATTCTTCCTGGGCGCTTGCATCGAGCAGGGGAGCGTAAGGACCGTAGACATGGTTCGGGTCGGCGCGTTCGGAAAGGATGATACGTCCTTCCGGATCTTTAGCCCACGTGGAACCGCGGATCACACCGATCGGTTTTCCAACCTCGGCATACGAGTAGACACGTGTGCTCCAGCTCATCCAGTATATCTGATACGTGTCTTGTCCTTCAACCAGTTCTTCCAGTGTGTTTCTGTTCCGGGCAAGATTGGCATTGATATCCCAGGTCCAGTCTCTTGTGCTGACCGGCGTACCGCCTAATGAAAGTTCGATACCTCTGTTACGGATCAGACCGGCGTTCATCTTACGGCTTCTGTATCCGCTTGCGGGAGTCGTGTTGACGTTGATGATCTGGTCTTTGGAGTCACGGTTATAGAAGTTGAAGTCTCCCCAGAAGCGGTTGCCGAACATCTTGAATTCCGTACCGATTTCGTAGGAGGTAGAGATTGTCGGTTTGATATAAGGATCTTTCAGGTTCGTGTCGTTCCACAGGTTGGAGAGTGATCCGTATTTGATAACGTTGCCGTCACTGTCTTTCAGCTTATAGGTCGGATACACGTTGTATGCATTCATCGTAGAACCTACCTGTGCCATGGAGCCTCTTACTTTCCAGTAGTCCAGCCATTCCACATCTTTCATCCAGTTGTTCACCATAACGGCGGCCGAAACACCTCCGTACAGGTAACTGTTTCTGTCCGGGTGCAGCGTGGAAGTCCAGTCGTTACGCAAAGAGAAATCCAGATAATATGTATCGTCCCATCCGAAAGTACCGGTTCCGTAGATGCTTTGTTCCTTCATATCCGTTTTTGAGTTACTACCGCCGGCCAGACCTACGGAGGCTGCCGTGCTGAAGAACTTGTCGAGGAAAAGTCCGTCGCGGGTAAAGGCGCTCACTTCGTTATACGTATAGTTCCTGTTTTCAAGGAATAAAGCTGCGTCTACAGACAGACGGTCGTCGAAGAAACGGTTACCCCATGTCAGCCGTCCCTGTACCTGCATGTCGATCAGCGAATTTTGTCCTTCTTCATAGTTGGAAACTTCGCCTAATACATTCATCGGCATTTTACCTTCGGTGCGCCGATTACGGATATTACCGTTCATCTTGACTCCGGCCTTGAAGTTCCAGGGTAATTCCAATTGTGCGTCTGCACTGAATACATTCCACTGGGAGATCTCCGTGTTGTTGATCTCATTATACAGGGCAAACGGGTTGTCGTGGAATTGAGGAGTCAGGTCTGTCGGGCTCGTGATGTTCCAGGAGCGGAAGGAGCCGTCCGGGCGTCTGTAATCGCGCAACTGGCTAAGGTCGACATTCGTATGTCCCCATTGCTGGTACGAGTAAAGCACGTTTCCGGCACCGGCATAACCTTCGACTGCGGCGTTATGGTTTTTCCGGTAGGTGTACTTGTAATCCAAAGAGACTGTCAGCCTGTCGATCGGTTTGAATTGCGTCTTGGCCGAAAGATAGCGGCGGACAGCGTCACTGTTGGGAGCTACACCGTCACGTGCCGAATTGGTGAATGAGATACGTGTCATGTAATCCTTTCCGGAACGGGCAAACGAAAGGTTTGTCGTGTTGGTGACACCTGTGTCGAACAAATCATTCAGATTCATTTTGGATGTCCATTTATCCGTTTTTCCGAACAAAGGGCTTGTCGGGTCCCAGGCATACCAGGGGGCGTATTCACGTCCGTCCAGTTTCGGTCCCCAGCTGGCATCATCGGCATAGTCATAATATTGAACGCCGTCCAGTGCTTGCAGGTAGGAGGGGTGTTTGGCTGGATCATAGTGGAAAACGTCCATTTCCGCGTCTGCACCGTAATAACCGCCTCCATATTCTTTCTGGATATCATTATGCAGGTACACTTTCTCGAAAGAAAGCGTGTGGCTTACGTTGATTTCCGATTTTTCGCCGGTAAGCCCTTTTGTCGTAATGATAATGGCTCCGTTTCCGCCGCGTGAACCGTAAAGGGCCGTGGCTGCCGGTCCTTTCAATACGTTGACGGATTCCACGTCGTCCATATTGATCGAGTTTGCATTGGTGATGATACCGTCCACTACATATAAAGGTTCGTTACCACCCGCTTCAGTCAGAGAGCTGGTACCGCGCAGCACGATCTTTCCTGCATCGAACTTGGCTCCCGAACCTCCTAAAAAGCGGATACCGGAAACTTTACCAACCAACGCATTGTTCAAATCTGTCTGTCGAACAGCTTGCAGGTCTTCTGCTTTTACTTGCTGGGTTGCATATCCTAACGATTTTTCTTTACGTGTTAGTCCCTGTGCCGTGACCACTACTTCATCCAGAAAGGCGACATCCGATTGCAGCACGACTGTAATAACCGGTTTTACCGCCACCTCCTGGGTTTTCATTCCGACGAAGGATATCTGGAGGATTTTAGCGTTTGTCGGAACCGACAGGCTGAAGTTCCCGTCGATGTCTGTTATCGTACCGAGCGTGGTACCTTTTACTACGATCGAGGCTCCTGCTATGGGAAGCCCGTCATCGCCTGATGTAATTGTTCCCTTTACTTGCGTATTCTGGGCAACAATCATACTGATTCCTATCAGGAGGAATTGGAAAATAATAATTAATTTTTTCATCATAATACACATTCTTATAAGTTAGACTAAATCAATACACTCTGACGCATTAACTGCCGTAGTCTTTGTAGAACTATGTTCGTTTTTTAATGTTATTGATGAAAATTTACTCTTATGTTGGATTTGTAATGTTAATCTTGGGCGATGTATCTAAGTTGCTGATTAAGTGTATAATCTGACATGTATTTTAGCGTTAATAAGAGTGGTTATGGGTTTGATGTATGAAAATCAGTTATATTTCATTATCAGTTCCAGAAACGTGATATCTGAGATAGAATGTTTTTTTGTGTGTTACTGCACTTTTTTATTGAAATAAATTGTAGTTACAATATTTTTACATAAATTGTGCCCGATTTCCAAGTGTTCAACTATACAAAAAAGTGTTTATGACAAGTGATTTGATGATTATTATGGGGCCATTTACTTAGTTTGATAGTATTTTAACTAAGTTCTACAAAGACTTATGTTTATCAGTCATAAAAAAAGACTGACTTATTTATGTAAAGCCAGTCTTTGATATGATTAGGACGTGTTAATATTAACGGATAAAGAGCAGTTCCCTGTATTTTGGCAGTGGCCACATCTGATTATCCACCATCAGCTCGAGGTCGTCGATATGACTACGGATCTCATCCAGATAAGGGGCTACGGTATCGTGATAAGCGATCGCTTTGCTGCGCAGATCACTGATCCGGTTTGCCTTTTTACGTGCTTCCACCATTTCGTCCGTCATCCGGGTTACGGCATTGACATGCTGGGAAATATTGCGTACCAGGCGGCGCGGTTCGGTTGATAGCTCTTCATATTCTTCTTTATCGAAAGTCTCTTTCAGTTTTGTTATGTTGCTGAGTAGCAGGGACTGGTAGTGGAGAACAACCGGGATGATATGGTTCATCGACAGGTCGCCGAGTACGCGGGCTTCGATCTGTACCTTTTTAATATACATTTCCCATTTCACCTCGTTGCGGGCTTCCAGTTCCTTCAGGCTTAAAACTCCCGTTTCTTCAAACATCTTGATGACTTCCGGTTTCAGGTAAGCATCGTATTGCAAAGGTACGCTGCTTTCGCAATCCAGGCCGCGGCGGGCGGCTTCTTCTTTCCATTCATCACCATAGCCGTTACCGTCGAAACGGACCGGTTTGGATTCTTTGATATAGGCTTTCAACACTTCGAAGATGGCAGCTTCCTTGCTCTTTCCTTTTGCACGCAACCTCTCTACATCTTCTTTGAACTGGCGGAGCTGGTAGGCAACGGCTGAATTTAGTGCCAGCATGGCCGAGCCGCAGTTTGCCGACGAACCGAGTGCGCGGAATTCGAAACGGTTTCCGGTAAAGGCGAAAGGAGAGGTGCGGTTGCGGTCCGTATTGTCTAACAGCAGTTCCGGGATCTGTCCGAAGCCTAAGTGCAGGCGTTTTTTGTCGTCCACTTCAATGGCGTCTTCAATGGAACAGTTCTCAAACCTGTCGAGGATCTCTGTGATCTGTGTTCCTAAGAAGGATGAAATGATTGCCGGAGGGGCTTCGTTGGCTCCCAGGCGGTGTGCGTTGGTTGCCGAAGCAATACTGGCTTTCAATAATGCATTGTATTTATATACGGCCATCAGCGAGTTGACCACAAATGTGATAAACCGGAGGTTGTCTTCCCGGTCCTTACCAGGGGAGAAGAGGTTGATACCCGTATCGGTTCCCATCGACCAGTTGCAATGTTTGCCGGAACCATTCACGCCCATGAAAGGCTTTTCGTGGAGCAGCACACGGAAGTTGTGGCGGCTTGAAACACGTTTCATGACCGACATCAGCAATTGGTTATGGTCGTTCGCCAGGTTACATTCTTCATAAATAGGAGCCAGTTCGAACTGGTTCGGAGCAACCTCGTTATGACGGGTTTTAACCGGGATACCTAATTTATAGCATTCCGTTTCCAGGTCTTTCATGAATTCCTGTACGCGAGAAGGGATCGCTCCGAAATAGTGGTCGTCCAACTGCTGGTTTTTGGCACTTTCGTGTCCGAGCAGGGTACGCTCCGTCAATGACAGGTCCGGACGGGCCGAATAGAGGTCTTCGTCGACCAGAAAATATTCCTGTTCCCATCCTAAATATGTAATGACTTTGTTTACATCTTCGTTGAAGTAGTTGCACACGTCTTTAGCCGCTTTGTTCAGCGCCTCGATCGAGCGGATCAGCGGTGTTTTATAGTCCAGCGCTTCACCTGTATAGGCAATGAATACGGTCGGGATACACAAGGTGTCGTCTACGATAAACGCAGGGGAAGAAGGGTCCCAGGCCGAATAGCCGCGGGCTTCGAACGTATTGCGCAGTCCGCCGTTAGGGAAGCTGGATGCATCTGGTTCCTGCTGGGCGAGCAGTTTACCGCTGAACTCTTCGATCATACCGCCGTTACCGTCATGCTCCACGAAGGCATCGTGTTTTTCGGCAGTCCCGTCGGTAAGAGGTTGGAACCAGTGGGTGTAGTGGGTGACTCCTTTTTCCAATGCCCACATGCGCATACCGGCAGCCACATGGTTAGCTATTTCGCGGTCGATAGGGGTTCCGTTGTCGATGGCATGTGTCAGGGCTTTGTAGGTTTCCTTGGAGAGATACTTTTGCATAGCCTTCCGGTTGAAGACGTTCTCACCATAATATTCGGATACTTTCTGATTGGGAGTAATGGCTTCCACTGCCTTTCGGTTGGATGCTTTCTCCACTGCATTGAAGCGTGAGATTGACATATTGCTTATTTTTATGTTATACCGTCCGCAAAGATACCATATTAATTGAAAATTGAGAATTGAAAATTGAGAATTAATAGAGCATGCTCCGGTGCGATTGTACCCTATCTGCCAAATAATAAGCCTTCCGGATTCTTGTCTCATAGTAATGGTTTTGGCAAATCATAACTATGACCTGCCCAAACCATAGTAATGTGCGGCATCGAATGGTTACAGCTCTCGTCCCATTTTTACATATCGATATATCCCTTCAACGCATTTACATAATCTTCGAACGCTTGTCGGCCGACGGGCGTAATCCGGCAAGTCGTCCGGGGTTTCTTCCCGACGAAGCTTTTTTTGACTTCGATGTAGCCGGCTTCGCTCAGTTTGTCTATCTGTACACTCAGGTTACCGGCGGTGG